>JAKAWF010000366.1 GCA_021817025.1 bacterium | reverse complement strand
CGTAGCGAGGGTCTGGCCCCATGGCTCAGGTACTCCTGCGCCGCTGCGATGGCGGTGGCGGCAAGCGCGTAGCATCGCTCCCCGTCATCGGCCCAGGTCACCAATCCGTGATGGGCGAGGACCACACCATCGCCATCCCCCAGCTGGGCAACCCGCTGCGCCAGGGTCAGCCCCGGGTGAACCCACTCCAGGAAACCGAAGCGCTCACCCAACGCCTCCGCCACCGCCCTCTTCCCCTCGCGATGGTTGCCCAGGGCGCAGATGGCATCGGCATGCACGTGGAATACGTAGCGGTGAGGAATCAGGGCGTGCATTAGGGTCTCGATCGAGGGGCGCCGGTGGTTCGGCTGCAGCACCGCGCGCTCCACCATTGCCACCGCGACCTCGTCGTTCACCGCCGTGGCCGCTCCCAGCTCCCGCAGCTGAACGAGGTCCAGCATGGGGAAATCCGTCGCCACAGCGTGGCCCATGTCGACTCCCGACCCCTTCACCCAGAGAGCCTCGCGGGAGCGTCCGAGCGAGTCTGTGGCCTGCCCCTTCAGGGAGCTGTTGCCACCGCCATGGACGACCCAGGAGGGATCGGCAGCGAGGCGCCTCGACCAATGGACCAGCCTCTCCACGGCGGCCCGGCCGTCGACCTCCACCACAGTCATGAGGCCACCTCCAACCGTGCCTCGGTAGGCACCTCACCCTTGGCCACCTCTATGAGACGCGCTTCCGTCACCAGCGCGGAGATGAAGCGTGCAGGGGTCACGTCGAAGGCGGGGTTGTGCGCCCGGGTGCCTTGGGGTGCGATGGACACCCCTCCAAGCGAGAGCACCTCGGGTTCGCTGCGCAGCTCGATTGCCACGTCTTCCCCACTGGCGATCGCGCCGTCGATCGTCGACTCGGGAGCCGCCACAACGAACGGGATCCCACCCTCGCGACAGGCCAGCGCCACCCCCAGCGAGCCGATCTTGTTGGCTGTGTCCCCGTTTGCTGCGATCCGGTCCGCGCCGACGATGGCGACGTCAACCCGCCCGGAGAGCACCGTGCTGGCTGCAGCCCCATCGACCTGCACGTAGTGAAGGATCCCCGCCCGGGTCAGCTCAAACGCCGTCAGACGGGCACCCTGCAGCAACGGCCTGGTCTCATCCACATACACCTCGCCGAGGGCCCCCCGCCGGGCGAGCTCACGCACGATCCCCAGCGCAGTCCCCCACCCCGTGGTGGCCAGGGCGCCGGTGTTGCAGTGGGTCAGCACGCGGATGGGACGCGCGGTCACCCGGGCCATTATCCAGTCGGCCCCTCGGTTGCCAATCGCGTGGTTGCCGGCCTCGTCCGCGGCCATCAACTCCAGGGCTGCGCTCAACACCCGAGCCTCCCCCGCCGGGATGTACGGACTGACCGCGTCCACCGCCCAGGCCAGGTTGCGGGCCGTGGGCCGGGCGTGACGGATCCCCTCCAGGACCTGGGCCAGCTGCTCCTCATCCCACCCCTCGCGGCGCTGCTGGCGAAGCGCCAGCACAACCCCGAGGGCGCCGACCGCGCCCAAGGCCGGAGCACCGCGCACGCTGAGGCGCTGGATCGCCTCGATCAGGCTCTGAACCTCGGTGATCTTCAGGTACCGGACGGCTTGGGGCAGGGCGGTCTGGTCGATCAGGGTGATGCCGTCCCCCGTCCAGGAGACCGGATGGAGCTCCCCATCTAGCTCAGTCATAGCGCTGCCCCCGATTCCCCGCCCCTGGCAATGGCACCGTGGCCCCTGGCCCGACCTCCGCGGATGGGCGCTCATCGCCACCGTCGACCGAGGCTGACGGGGCCGCTGCCACATCCCCCAACCCGCCGCTCCGCCTGCCGAAGTGCAGCATCGCGCCCCCCCGCCGCCGGGCACTCACGACCGCAGTGCCACCGCCCAGGGTGAAGGTGAGGACGAGGGCCACGATCAGGAGCAGCCCGTAGGTCATGTCCTCCGCGTAGTAGGGAACGTTGAACATGGTGAGGCCATTGATGACCACTGCCACGAAGAGTGAGCCGAACACCGTGCCGTGGGCCGACGGCCGCTTCAGGCCCAGGAAGGCGTAGGCGATGAGGGCTGCGGCGACGCACTCGAGCAGGTAGGGGCTGCCGGCGTCGACTTGGCCCTGCCCCAGGAGACCCAGCAGCATGATCCCTGCCACTCCTCCCAGCAACCCGGACAGCAGGTAGGCCGTGGCGCGGAGCCGGCGCACGCGCAGCCCCGCCAACCGGGCCGCCTCGGTGTTGAGGCCGATTGCGTACAGACTCCGACCCAGGCGGCTGCGCTCAAGGAGCACGAACACCACCACCGCGGCTACCACCAGGATCAACACCAACCCCGGTACGCCGGGCCCGACCGTGCCGTTGCCGATCCAGTTGAAGACGGGTCCCATCTTGCCAGGAGCGGACCGTCCGTTGGCCATGACCATCCCCGGCGCCACGTTGTTGCCGTTGGCGATCACGAGAGCCAGCCCCTCGAACACGAACATGGTGCCCAGTGTGGCGATCATATCGGGGATCTTGCCCTTCACTATCAGCAGCGCGTTGATCGCGCCCACCAACAGCCCGGCCCCGAGCGAGACCACCACGGTCAGCGCCGGGTCCCAGTTGAACTCCACCATGCCGATGGCGCCAACCATGACCACGAAGCCGACGTTGGAGCCGATCGAGAGATCCCAGCCACCCACCGCCAGAGAGAAGGTGACGCCAAGCGCGGCCACCGCGACGATCGACATCGACTCCAGGATGACCCAGAGGTTGGCGACGGTGCCGAAGGCGCGCTGTGTCACCCAGAAGAAAACGACCATCAGCACGAAGACCGCGATGAGCCCGTACTTCAGGCTGAACTGCTGCAGAATGTAACGGCGACTGCGGCGACGCTCGACGCTCGCCGTCGGGCGCTTCTCGGCAGGTGCCACGTCACTGCCGGCCCCCTGCGTGGTCACGGTCCTCTCCTCACTGCACCTGCCCCGAATGGAGCGGCCGCATCGGTACCACCCGCGATGGCCGTAACCACGCGGTCCAACGTCTCCTGCGTCACCGGTCCCTCCCATCTGACGCCGCCTCCAACCAGGACAACGACACGGTCCGCGATCTCCACCACCTCACGGGGATCGGAGGAGGCCACCACGACTGCCCCTCCGAAATGGTGGGCGAACCAGCGCAGCCGAGCTCCCAAGTCGGCCCGGGCACCGATGTCCACTCCGGTGAAGGCCTCATCCAGAAGCAGAACGTCACAGTGATGCGCGAGCCAGCGGCTCACGACCACCTTCTGCTGGTTGCCCCCGGAGAGGGCGTCCACCGGAGTGTCCGCGTACCCCCCCCGCACCCCGAACTCCTCCACCAGCTCCTCTCCGGCCCGACTCTCGGTCGGTCCCCGCACCAGACCCCAGCTGGAGAAGTCCTTGAGGAAGGGGAGCGTGCGGTGACGGGCGACGGACCATCCGGCGAAGAGCGCCTGGCGACCCCTGTCCTCGGGCACGAAGCCGATCCCGCTCGCGATCGCATCGGCGATGCTCCGCGCTTCGTAGGGCCGCCCCCGCCGCCGCATCGTGCCATTGAGCAGGGGACGGATACCGCCCAGTTGCGCCAGCAACCCGCTCTTGCCGGACCCGACCAGTCCCGTCAGGCCGAGGACCTCTCCGTAGCGCACCAGCAGGTTGACCGCTGGGCCCTCGGGACGAGCCCGGAAACCGACCGCCTCCAAGGCGGCCCCGGCCCCGGCCACCGCGGGGGCGGACCCCTCGCTCGCAGGCCCCCCTCCGCCGGCCCCCCGGGGCATCTCGACAGCCAGGGCGTGGCCGATGATGCCCGCCGCTATCAGCTGGGTGTCGACGCCAGCGCCCCCGCCCGTGGCCTCGACGTGGTCCACGACGACCCC
>JAKAWF010000365.1 GCA_021817025.1 bacterium | reverse complement strand
CTCACCACTTCTGCGCTCCCCTCACGGCTATGCACCGTCTCAGCTCCTCCCTGGCATAGTCCCCGAACACCTGCATCCGCCATCCGGCCTCTGGCATCGACCTCAGCTTGTGCCAGCTCCTCCGTAGCTCCTTCGCCACAGGTGGGTCCATCTCCCCAGCACAGTCCCGGCAGACCGGCTCCGACGGCCTGATCTCTGCCCCGCAGACCGGACAGGCCCGCGACAAGGGAGGGGAGGGGCGGTGCGAGCGCCCCTCGGGGCTGGGCTCTACGGCTACTGGAGAAGCCGGAGTCACAGCACACCCTCCGGTGTCAGGTAGGGGGCCACGGATCAGGCCACACTGGGTAAGGCATAGGGATAGCCATCCCAACTTACAGCCCCCATCCTAATGGGCCACCAGCCGGTACGTCAAGCCCGGGGAGTACCCCCTAGTTGCCCACAAACTCCCGGATCGCCTGCGGCACCGTCGGGTCGAAGCCGACCACCCGAAGCGCACCCCCATCTGCGGGGTCACCGACCGAGGTCCCGGAAGCCGTCGCAGCCACGTTGACGTTCTTGGCCGGCCCGAACTTCCGGCGGTACACCTCCAGAGCCTGAGCCGCGTGAGTCTGCCCCGCCCACGTCTCGTTGTCCGTCAGGATCACGAAGGCGTCCAGGCCCAACCCAACCTGCGAAGCGTAGGCATACGGGATCGACGCATCTGTCCCTCCGCCCAGGCGAAACGAGCGCATCACGTCATCCAGCCTCATCCGGTCCGAGATCCGGAGATCGTGGTACGCCGTGTCCCACCCACAGAGCTGGATATTCGGCTCGGTCCGGTAGAGCACCAATGCCTGGGCCGCAGCTGCCTCGAGCGCCGACAGATTCGGGATTCCAGCCACCGGCGCACTCATCGACCCCGAGACATCGACCCCAATCAGCATCCGCCTGCCAGTCGGCTCCACGTTCCCGAAGGACTGATAGAACGCCCCATCCAGGGCATCCACCACCTTCTGCACCGGCTCCCATGTGGTCCTGCGGTTCCTGACCCCGACTCCCGAGGCATAGGTCTTCAGGGCCACGAACAGTGTCATGGGATGGACCCTTGACGACTTCAGCCTCTCCGCGTTCCCGAGTTCCGACACCACCCTCCCAGTCCCCTCGCTCAAGGGAGCTAGCAGGCCGATCCGGGTCATGGTGGCGAGATTGCGGATCATCGCCGTCAAGGGCATATCCTCAAGCAGGGCCTCCCATACATGAGGGCTCTTCAGCGAATCCGGAGACAGCGCCTCTCTGGGCAGCCCGTACTCGCGGATCAGTCCTACGACGGCCTTCGGATCAGTCTCTGTCTGCACCTTCAGAAACCCTTCGATCATCCTCTGGCCCGCCTCGCCCGGCTTCCCCACGGCATAGCGCAGGAGAGCCGAATTCGGCCCCTTCGCGGCCGGATGGGTGATCCTCAGAATGTCGCGATGGGTCCACCCGTCCCGCTGACGGTACTTGACCAACTGGTACGCCAAAGCCTCGGAGGGCTTCTCGGTGTACCACTCGGCAACGCCCCGCTTGGCAACTCGCCCCCATCCCCCCAAAGCCTCAATGCAAGCCGCTAGCTGAAACAGGTGCGTCCCAGTCCGGCAGACCTTCGGCACGGCTCGGGCCGCCTCCCGGCGAACCTCCAGAGATCCCTGCTTGAGGCACATCGCCAGGGCAAAGATCGCCGGATCGTTCTTGATGCCTCTCCCCGCGTGGGAGATCTCCACAACCCGAGCCAGGGTCCGCGCCCCATCTTCTGCCAGAGCCTGGCTCAGCGCCTTGCTCGCTCGGATGGTGTGCTCCCGCTCTCCGGCGTAGTATGTGCCGCCCTCCGTCCCGAGGATCAGGAAGCGGTCGAGCTTCGCCCAAGTGTCGAGCGTGAACCCATACCCCCCCGCATCGTTCCGCTCCATCTCGGCCTCTCGCCCAGGAATCGCCTCCGTCTGGAGCGTAGTCCCCATGTGCCTCGCGTAGACCGACATGTCAGCCCTCCACTATGGTGCGAAGTAGGGATCGCGGTCAGTAAAGCGCTCTACCACTGAGCTACAGGGCCGAAGTCCTGGACGGATTCGAACCGCCGACCACTCACTTACAAGGTGAAAACTGATCGCTGTCGCCTCGCACCCCCATTCCCCAGATTAGCGAGAGGAAGTGATCGGCAGCGGGCAAATCAGTTAGCTTTAGATAACCCGGCGCCTTCGCCTCTCGTGAATGCCAGCTTACACACTCCGCCCCCGAATGTCAAGCGTCGCCCCTACCCCTCCTTCACTCCCCACAGCGTCTCATACTCGCTGGCCCCGTGAGCCTCACAGAGGGGAAAGAGAACCACCCCGCCGCCGGGCAGGCAGTCAACCACAGCCAGCTCCGTCGGGGTCAGCAGGCAGTCGGGGGAGGCGCAGAGCGTCGGCAGCTTCTGCCGCCTTGTCGCCGGCCCCATGTCCAGCATCACCACGCCGTCCACGTCGATGATCGTCCCCATCCCCACACCAGGCACCTCCCGCGCCGCGCCAAGTGCGGTCACTGCACCTCCTCCGGTGCCCGAGGTGCTGCCCTGAAGATCGTGCGTCGGTAGCCGCACTCAGCACAGGTGAGCCGCAGGTCATATCCGTCATCCGTAGTCTTGCGCCACCGGAGTAGGTGCTGCCCGTCTCCCTCTGGCCGAAAGCTACATGCCGGGCACTCGCTATGCACCACGCTATGCACCACCGAATCCTCGTAGCCGCCCCAGTTGCTCACTGCACTCCCTCCGGTGCCGCTGGCACCACTCGCTCCCTCAGCCTCCCGACAGCAGGCTCACCCATAGCAGCCGCCATCGCCTTGGCACACTCCTCCAACAGCCACTCCAGGGTGTCGCGTTCAGTCTCCTCCGACCTTTCCTCCCGGACAGCCGCCCACTCTCCCCATCTGGTCCTTCTCAGGTGCTGCGCGACCAATCTGGCAGGGCGCACGATGGCCTTGTCAGGCTCAGCGATCCTCCGAGGGGGAACGGTCCTAGCCGCTATCCCCGCTGCCTTCACCAAGCTGTCAGGCAGGCCCAGCAAAGCAAGCACGAAGTCAGCCTCGGCCACAACCGGGTCGTATGCTCGGTCAGGCTCGCCAGTTCCTCCTCCTGTGCCGCCGTAGCTCGTCAGGTGCAGCGCCGGGATGATCGCATCCCCCGGCCAGGTGTAGCGCAGCCAGGACCTGGCCCGACAGGCTAGGCAGCCGCAACGGGGGGCGTGGGTGATCTCGTAGGGCTGGGTGGTCAATCCAAGGCTCCCAACACCCGCTCCAGCTCCTCGACACGACTCACTAGCCGAGCGGCGTCGCAAGGGTAGGGCGCGAAGACCTCATCGCCCGTCCACCCGTTGATGCCCGTCAAGCAGGTCGCGCAGGTCCAGCCATCGGTCGCCACATGGTGCCGTAGCTTGATCTGGGCCAGCTCCACCTCAGTCACCGCCGCTCTCCCCGTCCCGCTCAGCGCGGCCATACTGCCGCGTCAGCGACTCCAGCACCTCGACGAGACGCCGCACCTGCACCGCTCTTGCCCGGAGCGTTTCGTTCGCTTCGCGCAGCTTCACCTTCTGCCGCCTCAACTTGCGCTCGTTGTAGGTTCGTTGGGCAGTGGCATTGGCGAGCTTTCGGGCCAGCCACGCTTCTCGGCTCTCCTCGCCTCTCTCTGGCGCTTCCTCTCCAGCCACTCGTTTGCCTTCAGGCGATGCTTCTTCCACCCCGAACCGTGCTTCCGTGACCCGCGACCGATCCGCAGTCGCTTCGCGTGCCGGAACGGGATCAGAGGCGGCTTCTTGCTCACAACCGTCCCCCTCAGCCATTGGCCCTCCTCCTTACCTCAAACTGACAGGCCGAACACATCAGCACCGGAGACGCCGTGTTCTC
>JAKAWF010000364.1 GCA_021817025.1 bacterium | reverse complement strand
ATGATGCCGGCCGCTTGGTCAAGCATCTCCATGACCTGGGCATCAGGGTGGTGATGTTGACCGGGGACAGCCTGGCGACGGCGTCGGCGATAGCCGCCAGGGTCGGGATCAAAGGGAGGGCCACCCGGGCCGATGTGCTCAGGGCTGGCCGGCCGATCTCGGTCGCCGGGCGCAAGGCTCCCGCCTCGGGCCGGTCGGGCGAAGCCCCCCGCCCCTGGGAGAGGGAGGACTGGTACGAGGTCTATGCCGAGGTTCTCCCCGAGGACAAGATGCGGCTGATCGACAACCTCCAACGGGCCTCGGTCGTGGTGGGGATGACCGGGGACGGGGTGAACGATGCCCCCGCTCTCAAGAAGGCCGAGGTCGGGATCGCCGTCGCCAGCGCCACCGATGTCGCCAAGGCGGCCGCCAGCCTGGTCCTGACAGACCCCGGGCTGGAGGACATGGTGGCCGGCGTGGAGGTCAGCCGGCGGATTCATCAGCGCATGCTCACCTACACCCTCAACAAGATCATCAAGACGCTGCAGGTCGCCATGTTCCTGGGCTTCGGTCTGGTTGCCCTGGGCCAGTTCGTGACCACTCCGACGCTCGTCGTGCTGCTGCTCCTCGCCAATGACTTCGTGACCATGTCCCTAGCCACTGATCGGGTGAGGTCCCCGCGCAGGCCCCAACGTTGGACGGTCGGGCCCCTGGTGATGGCGGCGTCTGGCCTGGCGCTGCCGCTGGTGCTCCTGTCCTTCGGGCTCTGGTGGCTGGGGGCCACGGTTCTCGGTCTCGGCCTGCCCGCCATGCAGACCCTGATCTTCTACTGGCTGGTCCTGTCGGGTCAGGCCACGGTCTACCTGGTGCGGGAGCGCGAGCACTTCTGGCACTCCAGTCCCAGTCGGTGGCTGGCGGTCAGCACCGCGGCGGACCTGGTTGTGGTGACCCTGCTGGCGTGGCGAGGCTGGTTGATGCATGCGGTTGGTCCGGCCGAACTGGCGGTGGTGGTGGGCGTCGCCATCTTGTACCTTGGCCTCGGCGACGCTATCAAAAGCTGGATCTTCAGGGCCGCAGGCCTGCGCCGCTAGCGCCACGGGGCCGATCGCCGCGGAGCTTCCAGTTCGCCTCCGGACCCCCCAGGCTCGCCCCGCGTCGGAGGGGGGAGTCGGCTGGGTCGCGCCCCAGCCCGCACCTGGCTTCCTGTGCGCTGCGTTGCGATAGATTGGCGAGGTGGGATCCAGGGGATCAGGTGTGCAGTTGCGGAGCGGGGACGGCGAGGAGGTTCACCGCACGCATGGGCGTTGGGCGGTCGCGATGCCCGCGACCTTTGAAGGCCGTCGGCCGTCCTATGCACCACCCATCCGGTTGTCCGAGGGCAATGGCTCCTTGAAGCCCGATCCGCTGTCGGACCCAGGGCGATCCGAGCTCGAGCGGTGAGCGCCATTCGCCACGGCGCCGCGGCGAAGGCAGCGGCGGACCGGGTCCGCAGAGCCTGGCGCCGGGTGTTCGAGGCGGACCTTGTCCTGCTCCACGCCCCCTCGGTGTGGGACTTCCGCAAGGAGGTCATCCTCCAAGGACCGCTCGCCGACGTGATCCCTTCGACGGACGAGTTCGAGATGTACCCGATTGGCCTGACCAGCATCGCGGCCTATCTGGAACTCAACCACTACAACGTGCGCATCCTGAACGTCGCCTACCGGATGCTGCGTGACCCTGACTACGACGTACCCGCCCACCTCCGGCACCTGCACGCCCCCGTATTCGGGATCGACCTGCACTGGCTGCCCCATGCGCATGGAGCGTTGGGCCTGGCCAGCCTGGTCAAGCAGGTCCATCCCGAAGCCAAGGTTCTGGTGGGTGGCCTGTCGGCCACCTACTTCCATCGGGAGCTGATCGAGAACCCCGCGGTTGACTTCGTCCTGCGTGGTGATTCGACCGAGGAACCCTGCCGCCAGCTGTTGCAGGCGCTCCGGGACGGCACCGACCTGGATGGGGTCGCGAACCTGACCTGGAAGCGCGCGGACCGTTCCGTGGTGGTAAATCCCCTGTCCTTCGTGCCCGCCAACCTGGACTGGCTCGATGTGCCCGCCTATGACTTTCTGCTGCACGCGGTCTTCAAGTACCGCAGCCTGGCCGACTTCGTGCCCTACGCGGAGTGGCTCCAGTACCCGAGCACCATGGTGCTCAACGCCCGCGGCTGCCCCTACAACTGCTCAATTTGCGGCGGTTCCCGTTCTGGTTACGAGATCGTCGCCGGTCGCGCTCGGGCGGCCTATCGGTCACCGGAGAGGCTGGTGGCCGATATGCGTCGCATCGCGACTTTCTCCAAGGCTCCGATCTTCATGGTGCACGATCCGCGGGTGGGCGGGGTGCACCGGGCGAAGCGGATATTCGAGCTGGTCAAGGAGGCGCGAATCCCCAACGAGCTGACCATCGAGCTCTTCTATCCGGCCGGCCCCGATTTCTTCGCAATGGTGAGGGACGCGACCCGATGGTGGAGTTTGGAGATCACCATCGAGTCGCCTGACCCCCAGATTCGTAAGGTGAACGGCAAGTTTCCGGTTGCCAACGAGGTGGTCGAGGAGACCATCGCGGCGGCACTGGATCAAGGCTGCGAGAAGTTGGACCTGTTCTTCATGGTGGGGCTCCCCCGGCAGACGCCGGCCGACGCCCTGGCCACCGTCGATTACTGCCGCCACCTGGTCGAGCGTTTCCAGGCGGACAAGCGGCTGCAATTCTATGTGGCGCCTCTCGGCCCGTTCCTGGACCCCGGCAGCCGAGGGTTTGAGCAGCCGGAGCTGGGCTACCATCGGCGCTTCACCACCCTGGAGGAGCACCGGCGCGCACTCCTGGGCCCAACCTGGCGGGAGATGCTTTCGTACGAGACGGACTGGATGACCCGGGCGGAGATCGTAGAGACGACCTACCAGGTCGCGGAGCGGATCAACAGTCTGAAGTTTGCCTCCGGTCTGATCGACGCCCAAACCCACGACACGGTGGTCGGGCACATCGCCGCGGCCCGCGATGTGCTGAGCCAGGTGGATGAGATCTTGGAGCTGCCGGTCGAGCAGCAGGAGGCGCGGCTACGGCAGCTGAAGGCAAGGACCGAAGTCGCCAACACCGCAACCATGAATGGCAGCCAGGAGCTGAAATGGCACTCCGCCACCGGCTTCCGGGTCAGCTTCCTGCTGGTGCGGCACCTGCTGGCCGCGTTTCCGCGGGAGGCGGGCCACGGATGGGCGCGCCTGCGAGGCCACTACGACACCGCGGTGGCGTCGGTCGACCAGCTGGCGGCCCCGAAGGGGTTCGTCCGTTCCACGCCTGGCGAACCGGTGCGCGAGGGGATCAAGGCGGGGCCTGGCTAGGGCGGGCGCTCAGCCGGCATGATCGAGATCAGGCGTCCGCCAGGGACCGCTCTGGTCGGACGCGTGCGGCCTTCTCAGCGATCGCGGCGGGGGCCAGATAGGTCTTCTCGACCAGGGTGGAGCCGCGGTACACCAACTTCAAAGTCCCACCCTTGGCGCACTGAAGTCGGTGCAGTGCCCAGGGAGGCCGGTGATCGGTGGTGGCCCAGAACGCCTGAATCGGGTCGCCGTGGCTGATGCAGACAAAGGTGGACCCCGGGTGCTGCGCCAAGCCTTCGGCGATGACCCGTTGGACCCTGGCGTGCATCTTTCCCATGGGCTCATCTCCGCGCAGCAGCCCGGGCCAGATCATGTGCACGAACCACAGTGGCTTCTTCCAGATCACGTCCCGGTGCCGGGTTCCCTGAAGGTACCGGCCGAACTCGGCCTCGACCAGGTCGGGGCGCTCCAGGATCGGAACTCCGGGCGGCAACTGGTCGGCGATCAGGCGGGCGGTCTCGAGGGCCCGCTGGAGGGGGCTGGTGTAGATCGCCACGATCCGAAACTGAGACAGGAGCC
>JAKAWF010000363.1 GCA_021817025.1 bacterium | reverse complement strand
CTCTTCGCTCACGCTGCTTCAGTCCCCTGGGAACACAGGTTTGGGCTGCCTGGCCCGACCACCGGCCACGGGTGCTCCCACAATGGCCGAGATTGGCCAACGAGGCCGGCAACTGTTGGCAACCCGTTCGAGTCCGAGGCCCGCGGCATCGCAAGTCGTCCACCCGGAACCGCCCTGGGATGCGACCGGACCCTGACTTCAAGCACTCGAACCCGAACTGCTGACTACTCCAGAGCGCCAGCCCCACTGTTGTCCCTCTCCTTCGTCCTCACCGCCACCACGGGGCTGGGCGCCAATCCAGCTTTCTCAGCCGCGTCGGCCCTTGGGATGAGCCGATGCAACCCGAAGGGGGGCAGAGGCACCCTGGGACTGGTCGGGCCACAGGCTTGCCAGCACCCGGGCTGGCGCCGCGGGATGGTGCCGAGCACCTCTCGTCACAGCTTCAACATCCCGCCGTCCCGGAAGGGCCTCACCAGACGGCAACTATGCGGCCCTCAGCCGTTGCCGCCCGGGACCACTGGGGTTGCCGCTCGGAAACAACCGTCATGAGTGCTGGCAGGGCGAACTCGAAAGAGTTGGTAATTCGAGGTCGATCACGACCAGAGCGGTGGGCCCCGGGTCCAACTCAAGTTCCGGTTCTGGCATCGCGCCTCCTGCGGCTCAGCCACCTCCCACCGCGCCCCATGGTCGCCTCAGCGCTGGGCGCCGGCGGCCGGGGTGCCCGCGGGCGGTCTCATGGCCGTCGCTCCGGGGCGAGCCGGTGCGCAGCCACGGCGGCACCCGAGCATCCAACCATCCACCAGCCCTTGATCAGGGCAGAGCCTCGGGCAGGACGCTGAGTCGATGCGACCGCGCCGCCGCGTGGAGGCGCCTGTCCCACGTGGCGAGCACGAGATCTTCGGATGGAAGCAGCAGCGCGGCGGCCAGATGAAGGGCATCGAGGCTGCGCAGGTCGCGTTTGAGGGCGAGCCGGGCCGCCCGCTCGACGAGGTCCTGGTCCACTTCCACTACGCCAAAGGCCGGCCACTCCTGGAGCATCACGCGCGTGGTGCCGCCCCCGGCGGCGAGCCCCACGGCCCGGAAGGTTTCGACGAATCCGATGCGGCGGATGTACCAGGCGTCAGCGGCTTGCATCGCAGCGCGGACAAGGTCGCTGCCCGGCTCCGCCACGTACCGCCTGACGAGCGCGCTGGGGTCCAGGTAGAGGCTCAGCGCTCGATGTCCCGCTCGGCGAGCACCAGCTCGGAGGCCAGGCGCGCAGAGGTGGCCAGCCGGGGTGCTCGATCGGGCCGGCTTCGGACCGGAGGGACCACTCGTCCGGCGGCGATCAGCTGGCGCAGGCGGTCATCGCCGGCGGAGCCACCGGCGGGCACGATGTCGACCAGCGGCCGGCCCCGGAGGGTGACTCTGATCAGCTCGCCCCGTCCCACCGGGCGCAGCGTCTCGGACAGTGTCTGCTTGAGCTCTCGAACGCCGATCTCCCCCATGTGGTCACAATGGCGCCGATGAGGCCACCTTGCCCAGTTGAGAACGCGCTCTGCCGCGTCCCTTGGGGGATCCTCGCGCGGCCGTGGCGGCTCGAGGGAGCGCCGCCCCGCTTGATGCGGGAGGGCGGCGAAACAGGTCGGGCGATGGGAGCCGCCGGTCAGGCGGCTGGCGATGGGGCGGGGTTCTCCCCGGGTCAGGCCCTCCTGGCGGAGGCGCGGTAGCGTGACCGCCCCGGGACGGTGCCAAAGATGTCGGCCGCGGTGATCGTCAGGCTGCCGTGTGAGGCCCCGCGAACTTCCTCCCGAGCCGCGATCGCGAGTCGCAGCGGGTCTCGAATCTTTGGGAGGGCCGCCGACTTGCGGGCGAGGGCCGCCTCGAGAGAGGCGGCATCGACCGCACGCGCCCACTTCGCCTCGCCGACCAGGACGGCGGCTCGCTCCCGCCCCGCGAGAGCGACCGCGTCGATTTCGTAGTCGCCGCCGGCCCAGAATGGCCCCACGGCCACGACATCGCCCAGTTCCCCGGCGGCGGCAAGATAGCGCAGGTGCTGGCGGAAGGCGTCCTCGTATCGGTGGCCGAGAAAGTCGTCGAGGGAAGCCGCCATAACCGGCAGGATTGACGGCCCGAGGCCCCGGTCGATTTCCGAGCGATACGGGTCAACTACCCCGAGCCAGAAGGCGAGGAAGTTGTCGGCCACGCGGTACACGGCGCGCCGACTGCGGATCGGATCCTCGGTGACCGGGGCAAGTCGCTCGAGGAGCTGAAGATCGACCAGGCGGTCCAACGTGCGCGACGGGTCGGTGCGCACGGCGTCCTTGATCTCGGAGAACTTCGTGCGCCCAGCGGCGACCGAGGCCATGACCTGACCAGCGAGGCCGCGGGCGTCCCCTTCGGTCGCCAGGACCAGCTGCCCTTCGTTTAGGAGGCGACCACCGGGGCTGCACACCAACTCGGCGAGGTTGTCCTCCAGGGACGACGCCTGATCCCACCACGACAGGTAGAGAGGTACTCCGCCCACCAGACCCCACACCAGCGCCCGGTCGGCCCCGCTCAGCTCCGGCAACATGAGACCAGCTTCGCGCGGCCGGAACGGATGGACGGCGAGACGGAGCCCGAACCGGCCGAAGAGCGGACGGCGCTCCTCCACGAGCGCCCCCATGGTGCGCACCGCCGAGCCGCATACCAGCAACCGCAGCGGCGATGGCCGGGGGAGCCGTTCGGCAAGGGCCCGCAAGACGCTCTCCAGCTCGGGCGCCGAGCCCAGCAGATCGGGGAACTCGTCGAGAACGACTAGCGCTGGGGTGCGGGAGCGACCCACTGCGAGCGCGTCGAACGCTTCATCCCAGCTGCGGTAGGGCCGGTCGCGGAGGTCACGGGCGCCCGCCAGGTCGGCCCGGGCCACCTCCGCGGAGAACAGCCGCAACTCCAGCTCGGCAGGTCGGCCACCACCGGTGTGAACGACGGCGGCCGGCCGGCCCTCCGCGAAGCGGGCTAGCAGCCAGCTCTTGCCCACCCGACGCCGTCCGGCCACGAGCGCCAGGGGCTCACCGGATCCCCACCATCGCTCCAGCTGCGCGAGCTCATCGTCGCGGTTCACGAACATGGCAATAGCCTACCATGAGCGTAGGCTACGTATCAGTAGGCTACCTGTACAGTGGGCTGCAAGGGCACATGACGGTCCAGGGAAGTGAGCGGCAAACGTCGGTGGCGGGTCAGTTTGAATCGGAGCGGCCCCGAGCCTGTGCTAGGCTGGGCCCATGCCTAGGCGCTCAAGGAAGCCAGCCGACCTGAACCGGCTCGCCGCCGCCCTGGTGGACGAGGCCACGGACGAGGACCGCGACCCCTACGAGGGCAAGAACCCCGCCGCCGTGGAGCTGGGGAGGCTAGGGGGCCAGAAGGGTGGGAAGGCCAGGGCTGCCAAGCTCACGCCAGAGCAGCGGTCAGAGATCGCCAAGAGAGCGGCTGCGGCTAGGTGGACGACCGATCCGAAGTGAAAGCGTCGAGCCCTAGCTGCTCGGCTGGTAGCTCGTGATTGCGAGGGCGGCTGCGACTGCGGCAGGCTTGGCACCGGCAACTCTTGTAGCCTGTGACCATATGCACTAGGAGGCTGGTGCCAAATGGCCGCTCCCACAGAGGAGGACCGGGAGGGACAGCCGACCATGGAGTCGATCTTCCCCGACCGTTCCTGGGGAGAAGGGTCAGATTCGCTGGAGAGGCCCAACTGGACCACGGCAGCTCCGGCAATCCCCCAGTGGGCCCCTGCAGGGGAGCGCTACCAGGAGGATTTTCCATCTTTTAGCCGGTTTCCGTGCTCCAGGCCCCGTTCTGGTGGACCAGGCCGAGCACGCTTAGCCGGGCCAGGTTGACCGCTGCGGCGAGCAGGGCCAGGTCGGCGCCGACCTTGACCGTCCCGCGCAC
>JAKAWF010000026.1 GCA_021817025.1 bacterium | reverse complement strand
ACCAGCGCCAGATCGCCGACCAAGTGGGCCTCTCGGTGACCACGGTGCGGCGGGTGTTGGGGCGGACGGGGCCGGCGGTGCGGCTGGCGGAGGCCGAGCCGGTGGAGCCGCAGGAGGAGGACTCGGCCGGGCCGCTGGTGGCGGTGGCCCCGCCGGTGCCCCGGACCGAGGAGCGTCGAGCGGCCCGGGCGGGGGTGCTGGTGGAGGCCGAGCCGGTCTTCACCGAGGGGGCTGAGCTGCCGCTGATGGGACTGCTGCTGGCGTTGCCGGCCCTGGCCGCGACCGGGCTGTTGGAGGAGGCATCCGAGCTCTTCGGCCAGCTCCGCAACGGCTTCTACGGGCTGCGGGCCTCGCTGCTCACCTTCTTCTTCCTGGCCCTGATCCGGGAACCCCGGGCCGAAGGCGCGACCCGGATCGTGCCGGCCGACCTGGGCCGGGTGCTGGCTCTGGACCGGGCCCCGGAGGTCAAGACTCTCCGCCGCAAGCTGGCCGAGATGGGGGGCCTGAGGCTGGGGAGCCGGCTCATGGAGCGCCTGGCTCACCGCCATGCGCAAGAGCACCCGGAAGCGATGGGCTACCTGTACGTCGACGGTCATGTCCGCGTGTACAACGGGAAGCGGGCACTGCCCAAGGTCCACAGCACCCGCCTGCGCATCGCCATCCCGGCCACCCATGAGACCTGGGTCGGGGACGCCAACGGGGATCCGGTGCTGGTGGTGATCGCGCCCTTGCAGACCTCCATGGTGGATGAGCTCCGGGAGCTGCTGCCCGAGTTGCGCCGCCTGGTCGGCGACCGCCGCCTCACCATCGTCTTCGACCGCGGGGGCTGGTCGCCGCAGTTCTTCGCGGAGCTGGTCGCGGCCGGCTTCGACTTCCTGACCTACCGCAAGAGCCCGCTCCGGCCCGAACCTCTTGCCAGCTTCCAGGAGCAGCACTTCGAGGCCGATGGCGTGGTCCACGTCTACTCCCTCGCGGACCGCAAGGTGCGCCTGCGCCTGAGCAAGCGGCGGCGGGGGGAGCCGCAGACCTTGCTGGTGCGCCAGGTGACCAGGCGCACTCCCGATGGGCACCAGACCCCGATCCTGACCAGCCGCGCTGATCTCGACGCCGCCGAGGTGGCCTACCGGATGTTCGCCCGCTGGCGGCAGGAGAACTACTTCAAGTACGGGCGGCACCACTTCGCTCTCGATGCCCTGGACACCTACGCCGCGGTGGTGGACGACCCCACCCGCCTGGTCCCCAACCCCGCCCGCAAGAAGCTGGCTCGCCGGCTGGCCCAGGCCCGCCTCAGGCTGGTCGAAGCCCAGGCCGTCTACGGGGTGGCCGCCGCCGCCAACCAGGAGGCCCAGCGCCCGACCATGCGGGGCTTCAAGATCGCCAATGCCGCAGCCGGGCAACAGGTGGCCAAGGCCCAGGAGGAGCTCCGGCGCCTGGAGGCAGAGCGAGATCGCACCCCGGACAGGGTCCAGCTCGCGCAGGTGCGGCCGGAGGCCCGCCTGCTGGAGAGCGAGCGCAAGCTGCTCACCCATGCCGTGCGCCTGAGCGCCTACAACGCGGAGTCGGCGCTCGCCCGCCTCCTGGCTCCCCTTTATGCCCGCTCCGCCGATGAGGGCCGAGCCCTGCTTCGGGAGGCCTTTCGCACCGCCGGCGACTTGCGCTGCACCAACGGCCGGCTCGAGATCTGCCTCAACCCCCTCTCGGCACCCCGCCGCACCCGCGCCCTGGCCGCCCTCTGCGAGCTCCTCAACGACACCGAGACCACCTACCCCGGGACCCAGATGGTCCTCCACTACTCGGTCAAGGACCACCCCAGCCTTACATCAACTACCCCGCTATGTCGCTAGGTCTGGATTCGCTCGTTGGCCTCGTCGATCTACTGCACCACGCCCCGGAAGCGCTTATAGTTGGCAACCGCCATACGCGTCTTTTCCAACGTGGGGCCGTCTGCTACCTGCTGGGCTTTGGTCCTCCCCGCCTGTGACAGGACGAGAAGGTAGTGCGGCTCGTCGCCTGGGTGAGCCGGATCGGCACAGGCGGGCGCTTTCCTGCTCGATCTCCGCAAGAGAGGGTTCCATTGGCCCGTCTCCCATCTGGCTGTCGCCCCGCAGCCAGATTACCACCAACTCACTCTCCCTGTCCGGATCGGCCGACTCTCCCGTCCCACACCCTTTCGCCCGCTCTCGATCGCTGCCCCAGCCGTGATGTGTCAGAACGTTACCTGCCCCACTTGGGGAAAGTCAGCTTCAAGGTTCGTAAGTATCATCAGCAATTGAGGTATGCACGAGTATAACCTCCGACTTTGCGGGCCTCCCGTGAAACCCCACCTGATCCCAAGCAGTGGAAAACGCAATCCGTAGGTCATCAAGTTTGTCCTCGTCAACGATTGCGCCGAGATACGCAAGGGGTTGCCCGTTGGACCGCCAGCCAATGCCCACTACGCGTAAGCGGTACTCGGGACTCTTCGACTCAAGGGCAAGAACGAGGGCGCGCAGTTCGGAACTATCGGGCATCAACCCTGGAATCACAAACGCGACTTCAAGAAGCACGATGCCTCCAAGCCTCCTGACATAGGCCAGGGATTGATGCAACCCGCGGCCGCCGCCCCACGGAGTTGTGGCAGCCTGAGCGAACCGCTTGGCTTGCATGCCTCCGATCCCACTGGTTGTCAGCACATTTCATGAACCATCACCCGCCTTGATCGGGACCGTACGCTATTCCCAATTCAATTTCATCTGGGCCAACCGCTAATGTCCGGAGTTGTGGCTACCCACCTTGAATCTCGTGTGGCCGCAGCCACCCCGGAAAGATATTGGAGGACCTCGCGGAGAATCGACATGGCTCAGGGCAGCAGCACACCAGGATTGAGCACGTTCCCGGGATCCAGGGCCGTCTTGATGGCGCGCATGGTCTCGATGTCGGCAGCGGAGCGGGTGAGGGCCACGAAGCGCCGTTTGGCAGTCCCGATGCCATGCTCGGCGCTGATGCTCCCACCGTGCCGGGCGACGAGTGTGAGGACAGCTTCGTCGATGCTGTCGTCGTCGGAATCGACCCCGAGCAGGTTCACGTGGAGATTGCCGTCGCCCATATGACCGAAGAGTACCGGTTCCGCCGCTGGAAAGGCCGAGGCCAGCCAAGACCGAAGCTCAGCTTCGAACGAGGGTAGCCGAGGGAACGGCAGGGTCACGTCGAGCTTGTGGGCGATCCCGGCTCGGGCGATCGATGCCGTCAGCCGCTCCCGGTAGGACCAGAACTCTGCCCGTTGGGTCGGCTCGGTGGCCACCAGGGCGCTGTCCAGATCGACTAGATCGGCGAGCCCGGCGGTGACGCCATCCATGACCGAACGCATCGACGCGGACTCGACGAGGAGGGTCCACGGTGGCAACGATCGATCGCGGTACAACGAGGGGAGCCCGTCAAAGGCGGTGACGAGTTCGATGCCCCGAGCGTCGATCGCCTCCAGTGCCTGGAGATCGGGGAGCCGTCTCCGCAGCTCCCCGCAGATAGACACCGCCCGGGCCAGGTCGGGGACGGGCACCACCACCACCACCCGCTCGGCGCACCGGGGCACCAGGCGGAGTTGCACGGCGGTGACGATCCCGAGGGTGCCCTCGCTCCCGACCAAGAGCCCGACCAGGTCGTAGCCAGTGTTGTCCTTCACGAGCCCTTCCATCCTCGTGACGACCTTCCCGTCGGCGAGGACGATCTCGAGCCCGATGACGTTGGCACGCATGGCTCCGTAGCGGATGACGTGGACGCCTCCAGCATTGGTCGCTACCATCCCGCCCACGGTGGCGCTTTCCCGGGCGGCCAAGTCCACACCGACCTCGTATCCTGCGGACTGCGCCTGCTGTTGGACCCGAGCCAAGGTGGCCCCGGCCCCGGCACGCACCTGGCCGGCCACCACGTCGACAGGGCCGATGGCGTCAAGCCGGCGCAGGCTCATCACTACTTCGCCGGCACGGGGCACGCTTCCCCCGACGAGCCCGGTGTTGCCACCTTGCGGGACGATGGGCGCAGCATGACGGGTACAGGTAGCGAGCACGCTCGCCACCTCCTCGGTACTTCCAGGTCGCACTACCAACCGGGCTCTCCCTCGCCACCTACTGGTCCAGTCGACCTCGTAGGAGGAGACGACATCGGGATCGGTGAGGACGTGGGCCTGGCCCACGATGCCGGCCAACTCGCCTACCAGGGAGTCACCACCGACGCCACGGTCCGCCGCCTGGGCACGCGCCTGCGTCATGAGTCGGCGAGCGACGCCTTGAAGATCTCGGTCAGGGCCGATCCAGTCACCGGTCGTGGGACGACGGACATCTGCCGCTGCTGCTTGAGTGTCCCGGTGACGAGGTCGGGGATGTCGGCGTCGGTGAACCCGAATGCGCCAATCCCGCGGGGGATGTCGATGTCGGAGAACAGCTCAGTAAGGACTGATGGGAGGGCGTCGGCCCCGAGGTCTGGGTCGACCGCTCGACCGGCGAGCAGCGACGCAGCTCGGAGATGTCGTTCCCGGCAGGCCGGGTAGGTGAAGTGGAACGAAGGGACGGCGGTGGATGCCACCGCCTGTCCGTGGGGCACCATCGGCATCTCCGGGTAGCCGGGCGAGTGGTAAGCACGTACCTGCCCGGCAACCGGGTAGGCATTGGCGTGCGGCAGGTGGGTCCCGGCGTTCCCGAAGCCGATCCCAGCATAGGTCGACGCTAGCATCATGCCGGAACGGGCCTCGACATCAGCACCGTTCATCACCACCCGGCGCAGGTGCTGCCCGACGAGCTCGATGGCGCGCTCGCACCAAAGGTCGCTGATGGGATTGGCTCCGCAGAACGCTGCTCGCAGCCATGGCGACTCGAACGCCGGCCGGGCGGAGTAGGCCTTAGCCGTGTAGCTCTCGATCGCGTGGCAGAGGACATCGACGCCACAGGATGCCGAGACCTCAGGACCGAGGGTGAGAGTCGTTAGGGGATCGATGACCGCCAGGGTCGGTCTCAGCTTGGTTGCGCTGATCCCTGCCTTCAGGCGCTGGCGGAGCAGGTCGACCACGCAGATGGTGGTCGCTTCGGACCCGGTCCCGGCGGTGGTCGGCACGGCGACCAGCGGGAGGAGAGGGGCATCGAGGGCCTTCCCACCACCCACCGGGGGCGCAACGAAGTCGAGCAAGGTCCCTGTCTGAGTAATGAGAAGGTTGACGGCCTTGGCGGTGTCGATCGCTGACCCGCCCCCGATGGCTACGAGGCCGTCCCAATCTCCTCCGGAGGCAAAGGCAGCTGCCTTCTTGACGCTTTCGTCGGTGGGCTCGATCTCCACCCCGTCGTATACCGCGACGCCGATGCCAGAGCTCGCCAGAAGGGTCCGGACCTCTTCCGCTAGCCCGGTGGCTGCCACGCCGGGATCGGTGACGACGAGGGCTCGGGTCACCCCCAACTGCGCGACGTCCCATCCGATCTCCGACAGGGCGCCGACACCGAATTTGATAGGTGGTGCTGCCCAGGTGAAAACCGTCTCCGTCGGCAGGCTCATGGCATGCTCCTTCGGTTATTGTCGGCGTCTTCCAACTGTTTGCGCATGGCCTGTCCAATGATCTGCATACCTGGTTCGATGGCGCCAAGCCGGATCGCGGCAAAGCCGAGCCGGACATGGTGGCGATTGGCAGGTGGATCTCGGTAGCAGACATCGCCGTGTTCGATGATGACTCCACGGCTTCTCAGGGTGTTGGCCAGCCGCACGCCATCGAGTTCGGGTGGTCCTTGCACCCAGATGCTCACTCCGCCTGGAGGGGTGACGACAGGAAAAGGGACCGAGCCGCCCAACGCCTGGCACATCGTCTCCCATTTCCGGCTGAGCGAGAGGCGATGGCGCCGGACGGCGCGTTGGTACTGACCCGAGGCGATGAACAGGGCCAAGGCCCGCTGGAGGTGCCCGGGGGGGTGGCGAATACTGTACCGCCGTTCGTTGCGGAGGTGCTTGATCAGCTCGGAGTCGGCCACGACGAACCCGAGCCGGATGCCTGGAGCGAGGAACTTCGAGAACGTTCCCAGGTAGATCACCCTGCCATTCGTGTCTAGGCTCTTCAGGGCGGGGCTCGGGCTTCCTCGGTAGCGGAGCTCGCTGTCGTAATCGTCCTCCACAACGATGACGTCGTCTTGGTCGGCTAAGGCGAGGATCTGGCGGCGGCGGCCGACCGATAGTGTGGCATTCGTCGGGTGCTGGTGGCTAGGGGTGAGGTACAGGAGGTCTGTCCCGTGGAGGTCGCCGGGCGGCAAGACACCGGCCCCGTCCACCGGTAAGTGGGTGAGCTTGGCCCCTGCTCGCATGAAGACATGACGAGCGTCGAGGTAGCCCGGCTCTTCGACCGCCACCGCCGAGCCCGGGCCGAGCAGCGCAGAGCTGAGCAGTTGGAGCCCCTCTTGGGACCCCATGGTGATCAGAACGTTCTCCGGGGAGGTCTCGATGCCCCGACCCGGGAGGATGCGATCACACAGCAGGTCGATGAGCAGCGGATCATCGGCATCGATGCCGTCCCGCAGGCTGTAGTGTAGGTGCGGCTCGCGCAGGGCCTCTCGAAGCACTCGAGACCAGGCAAGGCTCGGGAACGAACGCGCCTCCACCTGTCCGGCAATGAACGGGTAGGGGTACCGCTGCCAATCCGAGGGCTTTGCGACCTCGGGGAGGCCGGCGTCGTGCTCAGAGCGAAGTCGGTGGTGCCAGCGGACCTGACTCGGGGGGGCGGGCGGAGTGCGGTGCAGGGCTGAGGCGTGGGCCAAGAGCTCCTCGTTCACGAACAGACCACTGCGCGGCCGGCTGACGATGAATCCCTCGGAGATGAGCTCCTGGTAGGCGGTGTTCACAGTGTTGCGTGACACTCCGAGCTCGAGGGCGAGGCCGCGCGACGACGGAAGGGGGACATGCAGATCGAACTGCCCGCGCGAGATCCTCTCCTCGATGGTGGTGCGGAGCTGCCGATATAGGGGCTCTCTTGTCGATCTCACAGCTCGGATGTGTCTCCCCACGGCGACTCGTTGGCCCTAGTTGTGGCCACCGAACCGACGTGCCGGTGCCGCCGGCGGACCCAACTGGTACCTAAAAGTATATCGCATCTGGCTCTTGACGAGGATCCAGAGACCGTCATCAAAATAGCATCAACGGTGTAGGGAATTCATAAACTCGTCGAACATGTGTATGGGGGCTAGATGACCAGCAGCGAGTCGAGTGGCTACTCACGGAAGATGACCTCGAGCGAGGCCTTCGTCGAAACACTAGTCGCAGAAGGGGTTTCGGTCGTCCCAGGCATCGTGGGTTCGGCCTATATGGACGCCCTCGACCTGTTCCCGGCGGCCGGCATCCGTTTCGTATCGGTTGCCCATGAGCAGAACGCCATCCACATGGCCGACGGGCACGCCCGCATCACCAACCGACCCTCGTTCGCAATCGGACAGAACGGTCCGGGGATTACCAACTTCGTGACGGCGGTGGCCGCGGCCTATTGGGCCCACACCCCACTGGTCTTCGTCACCCCTTCGGCGGGCAGCATGGGAGTGGGCCTAGGAGGGTTTCAGGAGACCGAGCAACTTCCCATCTTCTCGAAGATCACCAAGTGGCAAGTCCAGGTCAATCGGCCTGAGCGGATGGCCGAGCTCCTCCGCCGGGCCTTCTACGTGGCTAAGGCGGAGCATGGCCCGGTCCAGGTGGACATCCCTCGTGACTACTTCTACGGCGAGGGTGAGTACGAGATTTACCCGTCGTCAGTGGTGCGACGGGGGTCGGGCCATCCCGATGACATCGCCGAGGCATCCCGGCTCCTCGCCGAGGCTTCGTTTCCGGTGATCGTCTCGGGTGGGGGCGTCGTCCAGTCCGATGGAGTGGGAGAGGTGGCCAAGCTGGCCGAGTACTTGTCCGCCCCGGTCATCAGTTCCTATCTCCATTCCGACTCCTTTCCGGCGAGCCACGAATTGGCTGCTGGTCCCATTGGTTACCAGGGGTCAAAGGCGGCGATGAGGCTGATCGCCCGGGCCGACGTGGTCCTCGCCATCGGATGCCGTCTCGGCCCCTTCGGGACCCTTCCCCAGTACGGGCTCGACTACTGGCCGCGCCAGGCCAAGATCATTCAGGTGGACATCGACCACCGGGTGCTCGGTATGACCAAGCGGATCTCCCTCGGTATCGCCGCCGACGCCAAGGCTGTGGCCACCGACTTACTGGCCCGCCTGCGCGAGGGGGCGCCTACCAGGGTCCGGAACGAGGAACGCATCGCCGAAGTGAGCAGAGAGCGGTCAGCGTGGCAAGCAGAGCTCACCTCGCTATCATCTCGATCGGGGGAACCGATAAGCCCGCGCCGGGCCTTGTCGTTGATCCACGGCGCGCTCCCTGAAGACACCATCGTGACGACCGACATTGGCAACATCTCCTCGGTCGCCAACAGTTATGTTCACTTTGAACAGCCGCGGAAGTTCCTCGCTGCCATGAGCTTCGGAAATTGTGGCTACTCGTACCCGACGGCACTGGGAGCCAAACTTGCGGCACCCGAAACGCCGGTGCTCGCCCACATCGGTGACGGAGCCTGGGGGATGAGCATGGCCGAGGTGATGACAGCAGTTAGGGAAGAGATCCCCGTGGTGGCCATCGTCTGGAACAATGGCGAGTGGGGCGCCGAGAAGAAGAACCAGATCGAATTCTACGACAACCGCTTCGTCGCAACCAACCTGAAGAACCCAAATTTTGCCGAAGTGGCCCGGGCTATGGGGGCCGAGGGGATCTGCGTCGACAAGGAATCGGAAATTCAGGCCGCTGTACACAGCGCATTCGAGCGGGGGCGGCCGACTGTCATCGCCTTATCGGTCGACTCCGAGGAGTTGGCAGAGCCGTTCCGCCGTGATGCTCTGCAGCTCCCTACCCGGCTCCTCGACAAGTACCGCCATCTCGGAGCCTGACCGTGACTTCTGTGCTCGCGTCTCAACGGGGCACTCGATCGCACGAAAGTGACCCTCTGCGGGATGGGGCCTCGGTGGCGCTGTCGGCGCTCGAAACGGCCTGGCGGGCGACACTACACAGGGCTCCCAAGCGGCGGGTTGCGCTGACGGACGGTGCAGACCCACGGGTGGTGGCAGCGGCGGCGTGGCTGGCAGTAGACGGAGCGGTGGAGCCGGTGTTGTTGGCCGAGCCGAGTGAGGTAGCCCGGGTGGCCGAGGACGTGGGCGTGGAGCTCCCTGGTTCGGTGGAAGTTCTCGCTCCCCAAGGTGCCTTCGAGGTTGGCCTCATTCGAGGGGCCTTCGAGGATGCCCTCCAGGGCCGGTCGCTTCCCGTGGATATGCTGAGGCAATACAAGAGGGATCCGCTCTATCTGGGTGCGGCGGCTGTGCGCTCCGGCTATGCCCATGCCTGTGTCGGTGGGAGCGCCCGGCCGACTGCAGAAGTAGTTAGGGCCGCGCTTTTGGTTCTCGGACTGCGTAGCGGCGCCCAGTGCGTGACGAGCAGCTTTCTCATGGTGCTCGAGGATGGGCGCGCTCTGTCGTTTGGTGACTGTGCCGTCCTCCCTCAGCCAGATTCTGAGCAGCTGGCCGAGGTGGCCCTGGCCACAAGCGCCACCTTCAGGACCTTGACGGGTGAGGTTCCAAGGGTGGCACTCCTTTCATTTTCTACCAAAGGGAGCGCGTCCCACCCACAGGTGACGCTCGTTCGGGAGGCGGCGGACCTCGCTGCGCGCCTGTCACCGACCGTGTGCCTTGACGGAGAGCTCCAGGCAGATGCCGCTCTGGACACGGTGGTGGGCCAGATGAAGGCCCCGGGCTCCGCGGTTGCGGGGCGCGCCAATGTGCTCGTCTTTCCCAATCTTGATGCTGGCAACATAGGCTACAAGCTAACTCAGCGCTTGGCCCATGCCCGAGCCATCGGGCCATTGCTCCAGGGTCTCTCCGCGCCGATGAATGATCTGTCCCGAGGCTGTAGCATGGCCGATATCCGGGTCGTCACGTTGGTGAGTGCGTTGATGGCCTTGGGTTCAGAATGATCGAGCCGCTACACCGGGGTCCCACAGCAAATCGGGGGTGGCCGGTGCAGCGGTGGGCGGAAGGATCTGATACTTTGCAGACGCGGCGTAGCTTCCAGTGCGGACCCATCCCAGTCAGTCGCTCCGTGAGCTCGTTGCCTCGAAGGCCATGTCATCGCCCTCCCTGCGGGGAGCGTGTGCGATCATGGTCAATTGCCCTCAATCTCGGCGAGGAAGCCATGTGCCGGGATCAAGCCGACACCACATGCTCGACATCTGACGGGCGCCGCCCAAATGTTCCGGGTGGGCAGGCCACAACTCAGACGTGGCTAATTAGGAACGGCAACTGCCCAGTTTAGGTCGACTACAGCCAAGGAGGGAACCACATGCGAGATGGTGAGCTAGTTACGGTACTTCGAGGGGCGCGGGTGATCGACAGCCTTCACGAGGAGGCCTTGCCCGGAAACTTGATAGTCATTCAGGGGCAAACCATACGGGATGTCGGCCTCTTGGAGGAGCCGCCAGACGCTGACCGGGTAATCGATACTGGCCAATGCACGCTCATGCCTGGGCTCATCGATGCACATCTCCATGTCTCCGGCTTTAACTGCCTTACATTTGCGAACTATAGAGCTGCCCAGTTTGAGGTGACGCCGCAGAGGCAGGCCTTCTACGCCCTGTTTCACGCTCAGGTGTGCCTTGACATGGGGTTTACCAGCCTGCGTGATGTAGGTGGACACAAGGCGTCCGGCCCAAATACAGCTGAAATGGTCGCCGTACGTGACGCCATCAACGCCGGCATAGTTGCGGGTCCGCGCCTTCTCGTGGCTGGTTTTACATACATTACATCGGCACACCTCGACTTGCCCTTGCCCGGAGCCGCGCCCCGCGAACAGGGCGCTACAGCCGATGGGCCGTGGGACCTGCGGCGAATGGTCAGAAGGAATTTGCGAGATGGTTGCGACCTCATTAAGACCTGTGCATCTGGCGGCGGCGGGACGAACAAAGAGGAGCCAGACGTTCGCAATATGTGTCAGGAGGAGATAGACGCGATAGTGGATGAAGCGCACGCTTTCAAGAAGCGCTGCGCGTGCCACTGCTTCACCGCCGAAGCGCAGAAGATGGCTCTTCGAGCAGGTGTGGACACCCTAGAGCATTGTGTTTGGACGGATGACGAAGCGATACAGATGATGCTGGAACGCGGAACCATCCTCACCACTACGTTGCTTCATCGCACAGACTATGCGATCGCCTCGCGGCGCCGCTCCGGAACTCCGGAATTTGTACTGGCCAAAATGAAGCGTCTGCAACCAGACACTAAGGAAACGTTCCAGAGATTGCATGAAGCGGGCGTGCGCATTGCGTTGGGGACGGACACGGGTATTGACCCAGAGATTGGGCGGAGTGCTGCGGAGTTGGAAATCTATGTGCGATACGGCATGGCCCCGATGGATGCCATCAAGGCCGGGACCGCCACTGCAGCCGATGCATTGGGGATTGGCGACCGAGTGGGAACCCTGGAGAAGGGGAAGCTTGCCGACATTATCGCAGTGGATGGGGATCCGTCGATGGACATCGGCTTGCTTCAACAGCGAGAGAAGATCAAGCTCGTCATGAAGGACGGTGATGTCTGTGTAGACCGACTGAACGGACACGACATCACGGTAGTGTCGGACCCAGAGTGGCGTGAGCGTCTGTCCGTGGCCGGCGCTCTACGGGTGTTGGATTTTTCTTTGCAGGAGCCTGTTGAGGCAGTAGGGTCGAATCGCACGCGCGTGCTCACCGATTAATCCCGGGCACGTATGGCAGTACCAAGTCGGTGGATGAGAAGGAGGCCGTAAGCGAATGGCAGGCAGATGTGTCGGTGGTGGTCGCCATACGATGTGGGCCATAGTCGCGGCGTTGGTTGGGTCAGTCGTCGTGGCTGGCTGCGGTGCCTCGACTGCGCCCAGAACAGCCCCAAAGAAGCTGGTGCCGCTAAATATCGCGCTCCCCTCCGGGGTGGTGGGTCTGCCTGTTATTGTAGGGGCGAGGCTTGGCATCTTTCGCAGGGCAGGCCTGGCAGTAGACCTCTCATATACAACTTCAGGCTCGGTCGCGGTTGATGCTCTTTATGCAGGAACCACAGACATTGCAGTAACTGCGGAGACACCCCTCATCGAGGCCGCGTCAAAGGTGAAAGGGGTCTCGATCGGTATCGAACAGATCGGAAACGGTACATCTGGGGTAGTTGTCGCAAAAGGTATAACCAGTCTTTCCCAACTTCGTGGTAAGGCGATAGCTAGTACGGTCGGGTCGGAGACAAACTCGCTCCTGATAGACGCAATACTGCCGCGCTACGGTTTACAGCCTGGGCAGTATACGCTGGTAAATCTGCCCTTTACGGAGATGCCCGCAGCCCTGGCCGCTCACAGCATTGCAGCGTTTGCGGGCAACGAGCCGCAGATATCGGAAGCGGTTGCGCAGGGGCTGGGGACGGAGCTTACGACGTATAGGCCCTACGGGTACGTGCCCATATTCTTTCTTAGCACGCCTGCCGTGCTGAAGGCAAAGCGGGGAGCGCTGTACAAGTTCATCACAGCATACAACGCAGTAGTAAGGGTGTTCAACAAGAGTCGAAGTGAGGCCGTAAGTGCTGCATATGCTTTCCTGCGATCTCAGGGCGACAATGTTACACGCGCAATGGTAGGTCACATTGTCGCGGAAATGGTGGTGGCGAGTGGCTATCCCAGCGACTTGGCGGCACATCTCCAACGCAATGCTGGGGCGCTTCTTGCTTCTGGAAAGATCGCCGCGATTCCACAGTGGTCGAAGGTTCTGTTGACACCTGCGGAGATCGAACGTGGCTAGTTGTAAGGCGTCGGGCGTTAGGCCTGGCTGATTGATGGTCGACAGGAGAGGCGGCCAGCGTGGCTCGCGTCAGGGTGCGCGCGTTGTGTTGTATTGGGTGGGTCGTTACGTGGGGGTGAGGGTCCGACGATGCGTCTCGGAGACCGTTGGACGCGGGCGCAGTAAGGGGTCCGCGTTCACCATGTGGAAGTTGACAGTGTGGTTGGGTAGGGAGGAGTTCTGGGTTTCGGTGAGTGAAGGGGCGCTGGCCCAGCCGTGGTGCTGATGTCGCTTCCACACGAAGGGTCGGCGGTAAGGGATACGTGGTCGAGGTAGAGGAGGACAGGACGGGCTATCGGAGTGTTGGGGTAGACGGGTGCGAGGGTGGAGTGGAGGGTCAGTCTCGTGGCGCGCTGGGCCGCAGTCGGAGCCGAGTGCGGACAGAGTCGTGGGGCTGTGGTGTGAGAGGGGGTGTTCGCAACCGATTCGATTCGATTCAACTCAGGGTGGCGTCGGATCGAAGCGAGCTTCGTCTTGCGTCGTGGCTGGCTTTGGCGGTCACGAGCAGCTCGTTTGTCCTGGTGGCGCGACACTGGAGGTCTTGGCCAGCCATTGCGACCCGGATGAGAGGCGGCGCTGCCATGAAGAGTAGCGCCGCCCCTCACCTGTTCATGATGGAAGAGCACCGGGCCAGAGTCTGCGAGGTTGCGGACCTCCGGACATGGCGACGGCTGGACCGGTGGGCACGAGTGTGGATAGGAGTAGCGGGGCGGGATGAGCCGAGCTGCGGTGTGCGACGAGCCATCCAAGGTCTGGGTGACCTCTGGGCGTTCCGCCGAGATCAGGGCGGGCTGGGTCGGGGCCCGACAGGTTGCAGCGCATCAACTCTGGCGGTGGAGAAGGATAGGGAGGTCTGGATTCCGATTGCGACCTCGTAACGCGGTCGGACCAGCATGATCTGAGCAGTGGACTTAGCTGCAGCTTGCAGGGTGGCGAGATGGATAGTCGATGCTCGCCTGGGCCGACCCGAGGTGGCCGCTGCGCCCCTTTCCCAGTGAGCGCTCCGGCCGGTTGGTGGGGTGAAGGCGCGTATGACGATTTCATCGGGACCTTGGCCCGCCAGCACCCGAGCAGTCCTAAGGTGGCGGATCAGAGTCGAAGGACAGATGAGCGCGGCGGGCCGAGAGCAGTGTCGTCGGGATGCCCTCAACATGGGTCATCGCAAGATGCGGTGTGAAGGTGTGCTAGTGTGGTATCTTGGTTTTGCGCTCCCAGTTGCTCCAGGGCCGAACGCCTTCGGCGTTCGTTCTCCAGCGCGTCGTGATGGTCGTTCCGACTTCCGAGACACTGCACTAGTCGAGATATTGGGCGAGACCGGGGGATGCGCGAGTATTGAGCATCCGGGGAACAGTGGTGTCCAGGTGGTTGAGTCCTGTCCACAGGCATCTAGCCTGCAGCCATTTGCATAGCGTTGGGAGAATGAGCATGCGAACCTACGTGAGGGAGCGACGCGTGGTCTCGCTTCTTGGAAGTCTGGTGAGGTTAGTAGCCCCGTTCGCGGCGCTCGTGCTCGGTTGGCAGGTCGTGGTAATGACGGGACGGTTTCCCGCAGCCCTTCTTCCTGGCGTTGGAGCAGTCGGGCATAGTCTACTGAGTCTTGCGGCTGACGGCTCCCTAGTCAGCGCCACTGGCATAACCCTCTTGCGGGTATTGGAGGGGTTCGCCGTGGGATCTGTGGTGGGTTTGATTGTGGGCGTGGGGGTTGGGCGCAGCAAGTTCTTGGGGCAATTGGTGATGCCATTGTTCTCGGCAGTTTTGCCGATCCCAGCGGTTGCGTGGATTCCCCTGTTGATTCTGTGGTTCGGGCTAGGTGAGCGCGCGATCCTAGTGCTGGCGGTTCTAACCGTGACGGTGCCCGTGGCAATCAACGTTTGGGGTGGAGTGAGATCGGTACCGGAGGTGTTCGTAAGAGCCGCGCGGTCGATGGGCGCCGGGCCAATTCGCACTTTGTACTCGATTGTCCTCCCTGGCGCGCTTCCCGCAATTCTGGTTGGGTTGCGGCTTGGTTTGGCTTCGAGTTGGCGCGCCGTGGTCGCAGGAGAGATGCTTGCCGCCGCCGCCAACGGATTGGGGGTCCTTGAACTAGACGCCTCGCAATACATCCAGACCGGTACGGTCTTGGCAGCCCTCGTTGTAGTTGCAGTAGTTAGCGTGATCATTGAAAAGGTACTGTTTCAAACGGTCGCACGGGTGACTATCGAACGGTGGGGAATGTCATAGGCGATGCCACCGCGGACATGGCTGATGGGTTTGTCGGTATGCCAGTGGTGAAATTGTGGGGTGTAACGGGGAGGCTATGGTATTCGTCAGTGTGGGAGACGCGGTGCTTTATGTGGATCGGGCGGGCAGAGGGGAGCACCTCCTGCTCTTGCACGGTGCTCTGGGGACGCATCGCCAGTTCGCGGGCGTGAAAAAGCAGCTTGGAGGTGAGTTTGATCTACTCATGCCGGACCAGCGTGGGATTGGGGCAAGTACGCGTGGGCGTAGAGTTGCGTCGATGTCAGTGCTGGCCGAGGACATGATCGAGCTTTTCAAGTGCCTTGAAGTCGGGCATGCCCACGTATTAGGCTATTCCATGGGTGCGGCGATAGCCCTGGAGCTGGCGTTGGCGTGCCCTGAACAGGTGGACAGGCTTGTCCTAGTCAGCGGGAGTGCTGGCGGGGCATCGGAGCGGGTGACCGCAGCACGCCGCGCCTTAGACGGGGCGGCCGACGTTCTGTCTGGTCGGTGGTTGAGGGAGCGCTGTCGCCTGACGTACAGCCCCGGCTTTCTTCAGCGGCACCCAGGTGTCCTAAGCGAAGTAGCCCGCCAGCGGATCGGGGGTCGGTCGGCTGAAGTGGTGCTCAGCCGCCTTGAAGCTAGGAGGCTGCATGACACGACTGACCGTCTGGGCTTGATCGAGGCCCCAACGCTAGTCATCGCTGGGGGAGGCGATCGGCTTGTCGATCCCGAAAACTCAGTGGTTCTTGCGGAGGGCATACGGGACGCCAGGCTGCTGGTGTACCAGGACTGCGGACATGCTGTGCTCGCAGAGCGTGCCGATGAGGTGGTGAGCGATGTGCGGGCCTTCTTGCGTGAGGGGCCATCGTCGCGTACTAGACGTTTGTTGGGGGTGGATTCTTGAGCGGGGCTCCCGAAGTCGTTCTTGAACTCAAGGAAGTTGAGGTCGCTTATGGCCACCGTGGCGCTCGAGGCAAGGTTGCGGTGGGCCCAATTAGTTTTGTGGTCCGGAAAGGGGAGTTTGCCTGTCTCCTAGGTAGGAGTGGGGCAGGTAAGACGAGCGTGCTGCATGCGATCGCTGGCTTTCTCCCGCCCTCGGGCGGTGCCGTCTTGGTAAGGGGGGATCGTGTGCATGGGCCCGGAAAAGACCGGGGGCTCGTCTTCCAAGAGTACGCTCTATTTCCGTGGATGACAGCCCGAGCAAACGTGGAGTATGGAATGGGCAGGAAGGGAGTCCGGCGCGCGCTGAGACGGGCCAGAGCAACCGAGTACTTGGACCTGGTCGGGCTTGGGAAGGCGTCCGAGTCTTATCCGCATGAACTCTCGGGCGGCATGAAGCAACGAGTGGCTATCGCGCGCGCCTTGGCCTGCGAGCCGGAGTTTCTGCTGATGGACGAACCGTTTGGTGCTCTTGACGCAATTACTCGGGAGGAGTTACAGGGTGTCCTGACAAACGTATGGCGGACTAGCGGGGCCACCATTATGTACGTCACACACGACATCGGCGAAGCTGCGTTTTTGGGAAGTCGTATACTCGTAGTGTCAGGGGCGCCCGGGCATCTCGCTGCGGATGTGCCGGTACAGTACGGATGGCCGCGCGACCGCGCGAGCGAGCAGTATGGGGAGATGGTTGATAGGATCCGTAGGTTGGTGGGATCCGGTGTTGGGGGGGATCGTTGAGGGTGCTGGAAGGTGTGGAAGGTGCACGTGGGCAGGGGGTCGTTGACGGCGGTCGGGTTGTGGATTGGTTTCACACATGGCGGCGATTGGCTCATGCCGACGAGCTTGTGGGGTAACTTGAGTTGATGCTACAAGAATTCCTTGGGAAACGGTTGTTGGAGATATATGGCATGGCGGTTCCACCGGGTCGTGTAGCGACGACTCCCATCGGGGTCGCTGAGGCTTGCGACGCATTGGGACTGCCGGCGATGGTGAAGGCTCAGGTTGCTGCTGGCGGCAGGGGCAAGGCGGGCGGGGTGCGGCGCGTAGAATCAAGTGCAGAGGCGGAATTGGCGGCGTCTGGTCTGCTTGGCTCGGTAGTGGGTGGTTTCACGGTTGACCGAGTCCTGGTTGAGAAATTTGTTGAGCATGAGAATGAGTACTACTTGGCGGTCACGGACGATGCCCTCTATCGCGCTCCGGTAGTTTTGTGCAGTGCCTGTGGCGGGCTCGGAGTCGAGGAAGTGGAGCGTCAGCGGCCCGGTAGCGTTCAGCGGATGGTGATCGGAATGCGTCGTGGTATCAGCGTCGCAGAGGCGAGGATCCTAGTCGAACGTGCTGCCGTTCCAAGGCACCACGCTGATGCTGTCGTGTCAGCCATCGGGCAGTTGTGGGAGTGCTACCGGGCGACGGAGGCAGAACTTGTTGAAGTGAACCCACTAGTGGTGGAGCGGAATGGGAAGTCCTGGGGTCTTGACGCTAAGGTGGCGCTGGACGAGACGGCCATAGGTCGGCATGAAGAGCTGGAACAGCTCTTGTCAGGCGAGGCGAAGGGGACGGGGGGGAGCGAGCTTGAGAGAGTTGCCCGTTCTAAGGGGCTGCTCTTCATTGAACTCGCCGGGGACGTCGGGATCGTCGCCAACGGGGCCGGACTGGCCATGGCGACGCTTGATGTCGTCACTTGGTATGGGGGACAGCCGGCCAACTTTTTGGAGGTGGGAGGCGATAACTATACTAAGGCCACCGCCGGAGTGGAAATCGTGCTGTCTAACCCGCGAGTGCGCAGCCTGCTTGTGAATTTCTGCGGCGCGTTTGCTCGGACCGATGTGATGGCCGAAGGGGTGATCCAAGCGCTGGAAGCCCGATCGAGCACCGTGCCGGTCTTCTTCTCGATCCACGGCACTGGCTACCAGGAAGCCGTGGAACTCGTGAAGAGCAGGCTTGGTATTACCCCGTATGCGGCTATGGACGACGCCGTTCGGGCCGCGGTTCGGGCTGCGGCGGGAAGTGGCGCATGAGGAGCATCACAAGTATCGTGCCGCCGACAGGCGAGGGCGTGATCATTCAGGGGATCACCGGTCGTCAGGCGCCGTTCTGGACAGGCAAGATGATCGAGGCGGGGACAGTGGTGGTGGCTGGCGTGAGCCCGGGGCGAGGTGGCCGCCAGATCGAGGACGTGCCCGTCTACGACACGGTTGGCGAGGCTGCAGAGCACCATGCTGTAGGGACATCAGTCCTGTTCACTCCCCCACTCGCGACACTCAGCGCCGCCATCGAAGCCCTGAATGCGGGGGTCGGCCGATTGGTGCTTCTCGCCGAGTACATCCCGCGCCACGACACCTTGAGGATCCTCGAGGCAGCGCGCGAGAAAGATGCCCGCGTTGTCGGACCGAACACGGCTGGGCTCGTCGTGCCCGGTGAGTGCTCACTCGGGATCATGCCAGGGTTCGCGTCCTCGATCTTCGGACCCGGGCCGGTCGGGGTGGTGTCACGTAGCGGGAGCCTCGGGTGCCTCGTCTGCCTCGAATTGCTTGGGGCGGGCCTCGGGCAGTCCGCCTTCGTCGGCGTCGGTGGGGACCCCGTGGTCGGGACGACAATTAGGGAAGCTGTCGAGGAACTGGCCTCGTATCCGCAAACAGCGGCGGTGGTGATGGTGGGAGAGGTCGGGGGCGTCATGGAAGAGGATGCTGCTGAGGCAGCCCGAGACCTGGGGTTGCCAGTGGTGGCGTTCATCGCCGGACGAAGTGCGCCTCCAGGCCGTCGCATGGGTCATGCCGGTGCGATAGTGACCGAGGGCCGGGGGACAGCCGAAAGCAAGACAGACGCGCTACGCGATGCCGGCGTGGAAGTCGTCGACACGCCAAGCGCCATTCCCGGTGCCATGTCCCGTCTGCTCGGAAGGAGTTGACCGGCCAGTCGCCTGATGCATATGAGTGTCTTTCATGAGGGGGTCTAGGAGTTGATCCGCTGATGAGCTGGTATCTTTGGACAACGAGATGGGCGAGCGAAGGAGCATGCAGACGTGGACATAAGTGGTAAGGTGGCAGTGGTGACCGGCTCGGGGTCGGCGGCGGGGATAGGTCGTTCAACAGCACTTGAGCTGGCGCGTTGCGGGGCGAGAGGCGTGGTCGTGAATTACTCCCGTGAGGAATCACGACCAAAGGCTCTGGCGGTAGCCAAGGAGATTGAAGAGGCCGGCTCCGAGGCACTTGTTATCCGGGCCGACGTTTCTGACGACCATGCCTGTCGCTCGATGATGGCTGCGGCGAACGAGACCTTCGGTAGACTCGACATTCTGGTTAACAACGCCGCGGCCACCGTGCGGGTCCGCTTCGAGGACCTCGAAGGCGTCACCGAGGAGGTCTGGGGACTCAACCTGGGCGTCAACTTGAAGGGGCCCTTCTACTGCGTGCGTGCCGCTCGGCCGTTGATGGAGGAGGCAGGCGACGGCGTGGTCGTGAACATCTCCTCGATCGCCGGGATTCGTGCTGTGGGTTCGTCTTCTCTGGCCTACGGAGCGGCCAAAGCCGGCGTCATCAACATGACGATGTTCCTGGCTCGCGCTCTCGCTCCGATGGTCCGGGTTAATTGTGTGACGGCGGGGTTTGTGAGGGGCCAGTGGATGGAGGAAAGCCTTGGCGAGGAGCGTTACGAGCGAGCGCTGACAAGAACCTCCGAGCGCATCCCCCGCGGCCGGGTAGCGGATCCAGACGACGTTGCGCACGCCATATTGTCGCTCGTGACGTCGGATTTCATCACCGGGCACAACTTGATCTGTGATGGCGGTTTCTTGATTCGAGACTGATGGGGAGGATGTCCTGCTCCCCATACTCCACGGAGAGTGGGACATGCTCGCTGGACCAGTTGCGCTTGACACGGGAAGCAGGATCGGCGATTGATGACGAGGAGCAGGAAGTGGGAGGCCGTTGCGTCGCCGCCCCGATTTGCGCGGGAGTAATTGTTGCCGCTGTGTCGGTGTCTGGCCCATCTGCCCACTTGGGCCCAGAGTCCATCGGGCGGGCGGTCCCGTACGGCGGGCCGCGGCAAAGAGAATTGAGTTGCGCATGAGTGACATCCTTGCCTGACCTGGGGCTTCGAAAGTGATAGGAGATCGTGGTCGTGCTTAAAGTGGTCGTGGCTCCGAACGCCTTTAAGGGAACTCTATCTGCTACTGAGGCTGCGGCTGCGATTGCCAGCGGTGTGGGTCGGGCTTGGCCCGAGGCTGTGGTAACACAGTTACCGCTGTCAGACGGGGGTGACGGATTCGTTGATACGCTAGCGGCTGGAGCTGGAGGTTACGTCGAGTGGCACCGGGTCCCGGGGTGCCTAGGCGAGTTGCGTGACGCGCCCATTCTTTGGTTGGAGCGTGGACACGTGGCGGCTATTGAGCTGGCGACGGTAGATGGCATTGGGCACCCCATGGCGCCGTCTCCGGAGAGTGCGGAGGTCGCGAGTAGCCGTGGCGTTGGTTGTCTGCTCACCGCCGCTCTGCTGCGTGCACCCACTCGGATTCTGATTGGGCTTGGTGGTAGCGCTTCAACAGACGGCGGCAGTGGGCTGGCACGAGCGCTCGGGTTTCGCTTCGTGGACGCTGCTGGGGTGGACCTCGCGGAAGGGGGCGTGGAGCTCCGCCGCTTGGCTCACATAGAGCCACCTCGGGACAGCGTAGTTGGGGGCGGGACGGAAATTGTGGGGGCCTGTGACGTTTCCAGCCCCTTATTAGGCGCGGATGGCGCGGCGTGTGTATATGGACCACAGAAGGGAGCTGACTCCAGCACTGTCGCATTGCTGGACGAGGGCCTTGCTCGGCTGGTACACGTGGTGGAACATGATCTCGGGGTGAAAGGGATGCACTCAGTTGCCGGCGCGGGAGCCGCGGGCGGATGTGGGTTCGGGTTGCTCGTGTTCGCGGGGGCGCGGCTGACCCGAGGAGTGACCATTGTCGCCGATAGCTGTCAGCTGGACCAAGCGCTGCGAGGCGCGGACCTTGTAGTCACCGGCGAGGGTCACTTTGACCATCAAAGTCTCCTGGGGAAGGTACCCGGAGAGGTAGTTCGCCGGGCCCACCGGCTTGGAGTCCGCTGCTATGTCCTAGCAGGTTCCGCACACCGTGGCGCGAAGCAAGAGTTAGCGCGTTTTGGCGCACAGCTACTCGTGTTGCAGGATGGCTCCGACCTTGCAGTACCAAGCTTTCGTGATAGTTGGTCCGGGCTCGAGCTGGCGGCATTCGGACTTTGTGGTCAGATGGTCGCGCCAGAATGTTAATCGGCGTGCCTTCGGAGGCAGGGCATGAGATGGGCAGCACCATGGCCGGAAACTACCTCCTTTCCGAACGCCCTGAGCGGGTGCCCTCCTGATCTCGGCGTGGAGCACACCCCTTTCCGAGCAGCGGAGTCAACCCCGGTCCGATCTGTCGATCTGTTGCGGCCTGGTCCGTCATGATCACAGCGGACCGAGGAGAGGGTGCTGGGTTGGGAATCGCCAAGCGGGCGTGGGAGCAGGTAGATGGCGGCGCCTCGGGAGGAGTTTGAACTCAGGTCGCTCATCTGACGGGTAGGAGGGCCATCCTCCGCGCGGTTCCGACGATGACGGCAGGTAGCGCCAGGCTGTGCATTTCGGTGAATCCGATCTGCCAGACCCACTGAAAGCGATCACTTGGTTCGGGGAATCCGATCACCCTGCGGAGAGCCTCATTGGAGGGGCAGCGAGTGGTCAGGATGTACCCCTTGGTTCACCTCCTTCAGGACTCCGAGCGGCCGGTGCCCGGTTCATCCGCCGAGGGAGCGATCTCGACGGGATCTGCAGCTGCGTCACCGCGGCCGGTGAGTGGCCCCGGCGGCTCATCCGGTGTTCTGCAGTCCGGCCGCCACCCCGTTCACGGTCTGGAGGACCCGGTCCACCAGCCGGCCTTGGTCGTCGAGCTGCCCGGGTTCCTGGCTGCGGGCCGCCGCGAGAAACCGGAGCTGGAGGAAGGAGAGCGCGTCAACGTAGGGGTTGCGCAGGTCAACCGCCCGGCGCAGCACCGGATGGCCGGCCAGCATCCGCTCATGACCCGTGGCCAGGGTGACCTGGGCACGGGTTCGCCGGAACTCGTCCCGGATCAGGGCCACCAGGTCGGGCCGCCCACCCCGGTCCAGATAGAGCCCGGCGA
>JAKAWF010000362.1 GCA_021817025.1 bacterium | reverse complement strand
CGCTGCGGGTCCAGCCGTGGCCGGACTCCCAGCGCAGCAGCTGCGGAGCGACCCGACGGGCGAACGCGGGGAAATCCAACTGCTGGCGGAGTCGGACCCAGAGCATCTCCACCTCATCTGAGAAGACGATCCGGGCAGCCGCGATCGGATCATCAGAGCGAAAGTAGTCGTAGCGGCTCGTGTCCCGCGCCAGATCTAGCAGAAGCTCCATCGCCTCGGCGCCAGGGGCTGGGTCCGGGCCAGCGAGGGCCGCCGCTGCTTCCCTGAAAAGGCGCCGAAACGCGAAGCGCCAGCGGGTTCGCTCGCTCGGCTTGACCCGGCGGTCTCCTCCCATGTAGGCCCCCGCCCGCGCCAGGGTCACGAACTCGGTGACCTCCTCCAGAGTTCCCTCTGGATCCAAGGCGGCCTTCATCCGGCGGGCGATCTCCGGATCGAGCTCAGCCTCGATGCGCTGGCGCGTCTCCTTGGTCCCCTTCCAATAGACGGTCCAAAGGGTATTGGCCAGCTGGTCGTGCCCCAGCGGGGCCAGCCTGGCGAAGAACTGCGGTCGGTCCCAGCGATCCATCGGTGGGTGTCATCATCGCCGATCCGCGCGCCGTCTCCCCAGCAGTCAGGCGTTGCGACCCGAGCACGGCGGTCTCAGAGGCTGGCGCCGAGCGCCACCCGGAGCGTGGCCCGCAGCATGCTGGTTCCCGAGCAGCTCAGACAGCGGGATGAGTGCATGCTTCTCCAATTCCGAGGTGAGGGATTGGAGTGGCGTGCCCGGGAGCGGGCGGGCCTGGATGCCAGTGGGCGGAGCATGACCGTGACGGGGGCGCGTCTGGGCGCGTGGCCGCCTGGTGGAAATTGGACGCCGGGGCGAGACTGCTACTATTTGCCCTCCGCCCGACTCGCAGCATTCAAGCCACAGCTCCTGGTGGAGGCGACCAGTCCACCTGGGCTGCGGTGCCAGGCGCCCGGGCTTGCCGTCCAGCACCGGCAGTCGGGTTTGAGGCGGTCCGCCACTTCCGAGCGCCATGAAAGGGAAAACTGCCATGCGTCGGCTGGTGCCTCAGAACCTGAGGGAGCTGCTCTCAGTTCGAGACTTCGTCCTGCTCTGGTCGGGAGGCACAGTCTCCCTCTTTGGCGATGGCATCTACTTCGTGACCATCGCCTGGGAGGTCTACCGGCTCTCCAACGCTCCCACCGCTCTGGGGGTGGTCTCGGCAGCTTTCGGACTTCCGCAGGTCCTGCTCCTTCTGGCGGGCGGCGTGCTGAGCGACCGGCTCGACCGTCGGCACGTGATGCTGCTGGGCAACGTGGTGAGCGGGGTCATGATCGCGGGCCTGGGCATCCTCGTCCTCCTGCATCAGCTGAGGCTCTGGGAGATCGTGGTGCTGGTCGCGGTATATGGGGTCAGCCAGGCGTTCTTCCTCCCCGCCTCCCGGGCGATCGTGCCCAGTCTCATCCGGCCCGACCTGGTGCCCCAGGCGATGGCGGTCGAGCAGTTCGTCCAGCCGCTCGCATCCGGCCTCCTTGGGCCGGCCGTGGGGGGCGTCCTCATCGCTGCGGGCGGTACCGGCGCCGCCTTCCTCCTCGATACCGGCACCTTCATGGTGGCGGCGGCCGCGCTGGCGGCGATGTCCTCCTCGCGACCGGTCCCACCCGCCGCGCCCGCCGCGCCGGCGGCTGGCCGCTTCGCCGTCCTTGGGGAGATGCGGGAGGGGCTCCGCTTTGTCCGAGAACTGCCCTGGATCTGGGCCGGGCTCTGTGCGGCAGGGATCGCCAACATCGCCCTGACCGGCCCCCTGACCGTCCTCATCCCCTATCTCATCAAATACCGGCTGCACTCCGGGCCCGAGATCTTGGGGCTGTTCGGAGCCTGCGGCGGCTTGGGGGCCATCCTGACGGCGATCTACGTCGGCTGGCGGGGCGTTCCCCGCCGGGACGTCAACTGGATATTTCTGAGCTGGACGATTGGCACCGCTGCCCTGGTGCCCATGGGGCTGGCGGGAGCCGCCTGGGAGCTCCTGCCGCTCTCCTTCGTGACCGTGAGCGGCATCGCCCTCGGCAACGTGATCTGGTTCTCCCGGATGGGAGTGGAAGTTCCCGGGCGCATCCTGGGACGGGTGGCCAGCCTGGACATGATGGTGTCCTTCAGCCTCACGCCGCTCTCCAGCGCGGTGACCGGCCCGCTGGCCGCGGCCATCGGGGCACGGCAGGTCCTTATCTTTGCCGGAGCCTTGGGCGCCGTGGTTCCCCTCCTCTTCCTGCTCCTGGTCCCCGGGCTCCTCGGCAGCCGCCGTCCCGCCCGCCAGTCCGCACCGTGACGCTGGACGCCCAGCGGGGGCACCTCCAACTCAGGGAATCTCGCCAGGTCGTGGCTGAGTTCGGAGCCAGGGGCCCTGTTCAGTTCGGTCCAGCCGCCCCACCGGTCCTGGGGCCCTGGGGCACCGGGCGCCATCGACCGGTGGACACCATTCCCCCTCGTGGAGCCGACTCGCGCCGGGCACGCACAGCAGGCGGGTCCAGGCCGGCGAGCCGGTCGCCGGCCCGGACCCTCTCAGAACCGCGGCGGACTCAGCGCCGCTGCAGCCGGACCTCCAGGGCGTCCCGGAGGGCGTCTCCGACGAAGTTGAAGGCCACCACGGTTAGCACGATCGCCAGCCCAGCGGGGTAGATCAGCCACCAGTAGCCGGCATAGATGTAGCTGAGCCCGTTGCTGAGCTCGCCGCCCCAGTTGGTCGCGGGCGGGGGGACTCCGATCCCGAGGAAGCTCAGCGTGGCGACGGCGATGATCGCGTCGGCCACCTGGAAGGTGGCGTTGACCACGATAACCCCCACCGTGTTCGGGATGATGTGGCGGAAGAGGACCCGCCGGGTGCTGCCTCCCATCACCCTGACTGCCTGCACGTACTCGCGCACCCGCAGGCTGAGTGTCTCGCCTCGCACGAGCCGGGCCGGCACCAGCCACGCCACCAAGCCGATCACCACGATGAGCTCCAGGGTGGAGGTGGTGAAGATGGCGCCCAGGAGGATGAGGGCGACCAGGAAGGGGATCGCCAGCATGGCGTCAACGATCCTCATCATGATCGTGTCGATGATCCCTCCGGCCAGGCCGGAGACGGCTCCCCAGATCACGCCCACGAAGACCGCGATGATGGCCGCCGCGAAGCCCACCTCAAGGGAACTCTGACCTCCCAGCATCAGCCGCCCGAGGTTGTCGTAGCCCACCTGGTCCGTGCCCAGCGGGTGGGCCAGGCTGGGCCCGAGGTGGGCGATGTTGGGGTTGTTGAAGACCTGCTGGGTGCGGTAGATCAGCGGCCCCACGAAGCTGAAGAGGAGCATGAAAAGGATGATCCCCAGCCCCACGATCGCCAGCCGGTTCTCGAAGAAGACCGTCAGGATGAGCCGCCACATGGACCCCGAGCGGTAGCCCTCACCTCCCTCAGGCGGCGCCTCGGCTACGGGCAGGTCGGCAGTCGCGTCGGCGGTGCTCACTCCCTTCCCTCGCGGGACTCGGAGAACCGGTCGGGTAACCGGCTATACATAGCGGATCCTCGGATCCGCCACAGCGTAGAGGATGTCGGCGATCAGGTTGCCGATGACCGTGGCCAGGGCCACCACCACCACGAAGCCGAGCAGGGTGGGGAAGTCGTCACTCACCGCGGCGTTGTAGTACAAGAGTCCCATCCCCGGGTAGTTGAAGACGTCCTCAGTGACTACAGCCCCGCTCACGATCCCCCCGATCGAGAGCCCCACGAGGGTGATCACCGGGATGAGGGCGTTGCGCAGGACGTGGACCATGAGGATAGCCTGATTCGACACCCCCTTGGCCCGCGCGGTCCGCACGTAGTCCTGGATCATCTGCTCCAGCATCGACGAGCGCATGTAGCGGCTGAAGAGCGCGACCGTGACCGCGGTCAGGGTCATCACCGGCAG
>JAKAWF010000361.1 GCA_021817025.1 bacterium | reverse complement strand
ACCTGATCTGACATCGACTGGCTCACCGCCTCCAGGATCACCGCGCAGTCACCCACCATGCCCAGGGTGACGTCACGGTTGCGGCCCACCGTGCGGTAGTCGAGGTCGATCTGCACCACCGCGGCCCGCGGATTGAGGCGGCGGCCGTAGCCGAGGCGGAAGTCGAAGGGGGTGCCGACGATGATGATCAGGTCGGCCTTGTCGAAGGCGTACCTCCTGGTCAGCTGGAAGTGTCGGGGATCATCGGGTGCCAGGGTGCCTCGGCCCGCCCCGTTCATGAAGGCGGGGATGTCGGCTTCCCGAACCAGGGCCTGCGCCGGCTCGGCCGCGCGGCAGGTCCACACCTGCTGGCCAAGGAGGATGCAGGGACGGCGGGAATGGGTGATCAGGTCGGCCAGCCGCTCGATGTCGGCAGGGTCCCCAAGGCTCCTGGTGGAGGCCCGGGAGTGCCCGGCGCTGGGGATGGTCGCCTGGTCCAGGTCGACCTGAGCGTCCAGCACGTCCCTGGGTATCTCGAGATAGGAGGGGCCCGGCGCGCCCAGGAAGCACTCTCGGAACGCCATCGCCACCATGTCGGCGACCCGGGAGGTGGTGGGTACCGTGGCCGCGAACTTGGTGATGGGGCGGAGCATCTCCACATGGGGGAGGTCCTGCAGCGAGCCCATCTTGTGCTGGCTGGTGGCGCCCTGCCCCCCGATCAAGAGCATGGGGCTCTCGGCGCGAAAGGCGTTGGCCACCCCGGTGACCGCGTCGGTGGTGCCTGGCCCGGCCGTGACCACGGCGCATCCGGGTATGCCGGTCACCCGGGCATAGCCGTCCGCGGCGTGGGCGGCCACCTGCTCATGACGGACGTCCACGATCTTGATGCCCTCGTCGAGGCAACCATCGTAGATGTCGATGATGTGACCGCCGCAGAGGGTGAATATGACCTCGATGCCCTCGCCGCGGAGCGCGCGAGCCACCAGGTGCCCTCCGGAGATCTGGGTCCCACCCGCCGTCGGCCCTGCTTCGGACATCAACTCCGGCATCTCTCGCGCTCCCCAGTGCCGTGCCCGACGGCCATGCTCGTACTGCCGCGTCCCCCATGCTGGCGCTTGGCGTTAGAAATACCAGGCCCCGCAGCTGCAAGTGTACCACCCACGGAGGCGGTGAAGACGGCCCCCGCGCGCCCGTCGGTGGTGGGCCGCGCGAGCCGGCCCGCCTCCCTCAGGAACGGTTGGCGCCTAGACAACGGGGCGACCTGACCGGGCGGCGGCCCTCTTTGCGGCCTCCTGCTCAAGGCGCTCCCGGGCGGCCTCGAGCACGGCGGCGGCGGCGCTCCGCGGGATCACCGCCACCCCGTCGTCGTCCGCTAGCACCACGTCGCCCGGATTGACCACGACCCGGCCGCAGGCGACCGGATACCCCACCTCCCCGGTGCCCTCCTTGGTGGGCCCCCCGGGGCTGCTGCCCAGGGCAAAGACGGGAAACCTCATGGCCTCCAGGTCGGCCACGTCGCGCACCGCGCCGTCCACCACCAGCCCGGCGAGCCCGACCGCGCGTGCGCGAGTCGCCATGAGCTCGCCGAAGACCGCGTGGGCCATCGAGCCCTGGGCGTTCACGACCAGCACGTCGCCTGCCTGAGCCAGCCCCAGGGCTTCGTGAATACGAGCGTTGTCGCCGCTGCGCACCAGCACCGGCAGGGCCGAGCCGCAGAGCTTGGCCCCGCGCCAGAGCGCCCGGATCTCCGCTCCCATCGCCCCGGTCCGGTGCATGCAGTCCGCGGCCACGGCGGCGGGGATCTCGGCCAACTGGGCGACCACTGAGGGGTCAGCACGCGGCCAGTCCCGGACGGTCCGTGCGCCGGGGAGGGCGGCCGAGCCGCTGGACTCAACCATGGGGGAGGGCCCGGGGAGGTCCAACCCGCGCGGCGCTGGGCTCCCTGCGTTTGCCGTGTCCGGTCGGGGGCTCGGTTGGGCCCGCCCTGCCAGCGATCCTTGGCCGGCGGGGAATGCCGCCGCGGAGCTCACGACCGCCGGCATGAGCAGCGCCCGCCGGCGCGATGGAGGAGGGGTCAGGGATGGCCGCCTGGGTCATGTGGGAACGCTGAGGTCTGGCCCTCACTGCCAGGTCACTCCGCCGCCGGCTCCGATGCGCGTCGCGCGCCACCGAGGAATGTGTCCGCGAAGTCCGGGCTCGCCAGCAGCTCCGCTGGGGTCCCCTCGAGCCGGCAACGGCCTCCGGTCAGCACGTAGGTCCGGTCCGAGATCGCCAGGACGGCGCGAGCCCTCTGCTCGACCACCAGAACCGAGGCGCCGGTCGCGCTCAGCTGGCGGATGTGGTCTTCCAACAGCATGTTGGCCAGCGCCGGGGCCAGGTTCGCGGTCGGCTCGTCGAGAATGAAGGCTCGCGGCTGCAGCATCAGCACCCGCCCCATGGCCAGCATCTTGCGCTCGCCCCCCGAGAGCCGCCCGGCCTTGCGCGAGAGCATCCGCGCCAGCTGCGGGAACACCTCCAGCACGTGGGTGATCCGCCCGGGCACCTCGCGCACGGGGAGGAGGTATCCCCCCATCTCCAGGTTCTCGCGCACCGTCAGGGGGGCGAAGACGTCGTCTATCTGGGGTACGTAGCCGATGCCCGCGCGCGCCGCCTCGTCGGGAGCCCAGTTGGTGATCTCCTGGCCGTCCAGCAGCACCTTGCCACTCAGAACGCGGACCACCCCGACCAGTGCCTTGAGCAGGGTGCTCTTGCCCGACCCGTTGGGGCCGACCACTGACACGACCTCACCTGGGTCGAGGCGAATGGAGAGCTCCTGCACAACGGCCCTGCCCGCATATCCGGCCGAGAGCAGCTCGGTGACGAGGCCGGCCCCCCGGGTGGTCTTGGCGCTCGTTGTCTGTTCAGCCGACAAGGTAGGCCTCCACGACCTCGCTGTGCCCGCGCAGCTCGCCCATGGTGCCCTGGGCCAGGACCCGGCCCTCGGCCAGGACTATCACCGGATCACAGAACTCATCCATGAAGCCCAACTCGTGTTCAACCAAAAGGATGGTCATGCCCTGGGCGCACAGCGTCTGCAGGTGCCGGCCGATCGCCCGCGCCAGGTTGGGATGGATACCCGCCATCGGCTCGTCCAGGAGGAGCAGTTTGGGCTTGGCCATAATCGCCCGCATGATCTCGACCAGTCGGCGCTGGCCTCCGGACAGGTTGCCGGCGTAGGTGTCCGCATATTCGAGCAGGCCGAAGTGATCCATCAGCTCCCGGGCCTCCTCGATCGCGGCCAGCTCGTCGTGCTGCCAGTAGCGGGGACCGCGGAGGGCGCCGCGCAGGGTGTCCCCCCGCTGCGACGGCACGGCCGACAGGAGGTTCTCCACCACGGTCAACCGTTTGAACTCGCTGGCCAGTTGGAAGGTCCGCACCAGTCCCAGGCGGGCCCGCAGGTACGCCGGCATCCGGCTGACATCCTGGCCGTCGAAGAGGATCCTGCCTTCCGCGATCGGCACGGTCCCCGCCAGAGCCGCCAGCAGGGTCGACTTGCCGGCACCATTGGGGCCGATGAGGCCGGTGAGACTCCTCCGGCCCACCGTGATGCTGACCCCGTCCACCGCCCGGACATCGCCGAAGGCGACCACCACCCCCTCGGTGGCGAGCATGGCCCCGCCGGGATTGGCCGTTTCCGCTCCGGACGGCGCGTGCGGAGTGGCGGCCGTGGTGGGTCGCGGGGGCTGGTCACGCCGGGCACGCGTCAGCCGGGCCTGAGCCCGGGCGAATGTCCGGCGCCGAGGTTCGGGGATGATGCCCTGGGGCCGGAACCACAGAAAGCCCACGATGAGAAGGCCGATGGCGACCCACTGCAGGGCCGGGATCATTCCTGGAGGGCCGAGGGAGGAGGGGATGAAGCGGGTCGCCTCCTCGAACCCGACCGGGACCAGGATCGCCCCCGAGGGGGT
>JAKAWF010000025.1 GCA_021817025.1 bacterium | reverse complement strand
CGAGCTGGGACCGGCAGGTTGCCGGCCTCAAACCACCTCTGGGCGGTGCGGGGGTGAATGTGCTGCTGGCGTGCCCAGTCACTGATCTTCACCCTCTCACAATACCACTACCAACACTTATTTGTACTGCTATGTCAGACTCGCCATGAACTGTTCACCAACCCCCGGGTCTGGCAGCAGCCCTAAGATCGCCCGGTGGCTCGATTGAGATCCGGGGACTGGAGTGGGAGCGTGAGCGCGGCCTGGGCTGATCACGCTGGAGAGTGGATCGCCTGTGCCCGTGCGCCCCGCCACGACTCCTACTGGCAGTTCCACCGTGATCGATTCCTGGAGCTGCTGCCGCCACCACCCGGCCGAGTTCTGGACCTCGGCTGCGGGGAGGGCCGGCTCTCACGGGACCTGCATGCTCTGGGCTTTGAGGTGATCGGCGCCGACTACTCCATGGAGCTGGTCGCGGCCGCCAGGGCGGCCGATCTGAACGGCACCTATGTCCAGGCGGACGCCGCGCACCTGCCGTTTCAAGACGCTTCGTTCGACCTGGTGGTCGCCTTCATGTCTCTGCAGGACATGGACCGGATGGACCTGGCCGTCGCGGAGACCACCAGGGTGCTGCGCCCAGGCGGCCGGGTCTGCCTGGCCGTGGTGCATCCGATCAACTCGGCCGGACTGCATGAGAGCGAGGCCGCGCGGGCCGCCTTCCGGATCGAGAACTCCTACACAGCCCAGCGCGACTACTTCGACGAGATGGAACGGGACGGGCTTGCCATGACCTTCGTGAGCCGGCATCACTCGCTCCAGGACTACACCGACGCCTTCACCGACCGCGGCTGCCTGATCGAGGTGCTGCGGGAGGTGGTCGCCCCCGTCGAGCTGGTCGCGCGCCACCCCGGCCAGGAGCGCTGGCGCCGGATCCCGATGTTCCTGCAGATGCGCTGCCTGCTCCCTGATCGCCGCTGAGGACCATCCCAGCCCGGCTCCACCTCCCTTGGGGCGGAAGGCTGCCCACGGCGGTCAGGAACCCTGCCAGCCCGCCCCGGTTCAGCTGCGCTCGCCGAGCACCCGCAGGGCGAGCCCGGGCACGTCCGTGACCACCCCACGGACCCGGGGATCGTTCAGGTAGGCGACCAAGGAGCGCCGATCATCGACCGTCCAGATGAAGACGGCAAGGCCCGCCCCAGCCGCCTTGTCCAGGACCGATCCCCGGGCCAGCCCCCGCTGCAACATCAGATGGCTGGCACCGAGCGCGACGGCCCGCTCGACTGGGGATCGGCGCCGACCCGCGGCGGGTGGCCTGCGTCCCACGATCAGGCCCCGCTCGAAGCCGGGAGCCAACTCGGCCAGCTCCCAGACCACCCGGCCCAGGAAGGAGCTGAGCACTGTCGCGTCTGGCCGACCAGTGGCCGAGACCGCGGAGACCACCCTGGCGGTGATCCCCGCCTCCTTGATCTCCACATCTATGCCGACTCGTCCGCGGGTGAGCCCCAGCACCTCCTCCAGCAGCGGCGGGAGGATGCCAGTTCCCGCGCGGATCTGCTGGCGAGTGGACCAGCCCACCGGCCGGCCGGCGACCTCGGCATCATGGAAGACGATCAGGCGGTCGTCGGCAGTGCGGCGGACGTCGAACTCGACCATGTCGGCCCCCAACGCAATCGCCCTCTCGAAGGCCTCCAAGGTGTTGCCCGGAAGCTCCCCCGAGGCCCCCCGATGCGCGATCACCAGCGGCTGAGCCACCCGCGAACCCATCACCTCCTCAGCTTCTCATCGCGACCGGCCGCTGGCGTGGGACGGCTGGATCAGGCAGGATGGCCGGCATCGGGGAGGGCCAGCGCCATTCCCAAGCAGCCGCCTCAGCCAAGGAGAAATCTCGTGGGCCTAACCCATCTAGCGATCCCACCATGGGACCTCGTGGTGCGCTCGATGACCATCTACTTGGTCCTGATGGTCGCGCTGCGGATCTTCGGCAAGCGTGAGCTCGGCCAGATGACCATCTTCGACTTGGTGCTGGTGCTGCTGGTGGCCAACGCCGTGCAGCCGGCCATGACCGGCCCGGACAGTTCGCTGCTGGGCGGTCTGGTCATCATCGCCACCCTGTTCTTGCTCAACTGGGGTGTCGGTTGGGCCCGCCTGAGCAGCCCGGTCGTGAGCCATCTGCTGCAGTCGCCGGCCACCGTGCTGGCCAGCCACGGGGCGTGGGACCCAGGGTCCCTCAAGCGCGAGGGGGTCGACCCCGACGAGGCCGAGATGGCACTGCGAGAGCACGGCGTGAGCGGCGTCTCCGACACGGTGCTGGTGGAGATGGAGAGCGACGGCAGCATCAGCGTGGTGCCCAAGCAGGAGGGCGGCCGCATCCGACCCCGCCGCCGGGTGCGGATCGTGAGGCGGCCCTAGTCGGGCAGAACGCCGGTGAGGGAGGACACCCGCAGGATGTCACGCACGTCCTCACGCCGCGGGGTCAGATTCAGAAGCTGGCGGTACACCACCACGGCGTCCTCGTCAGCGCCTCTGGCCCGCAGCAGTCTCGCCAGGAACTCCATCCAGATCGGCGCCAGCCGAGGGTCCTTGCGCTCAAGGGCGATGCCGGCCAGCTGCCAGCACCCCGGCTCGCATGGAGGCGCCGCCACCACGGCCGTGGTGAAGCAGAGTGTCGCCAGATCCTCGTCCTTGGCGTGCCGGGCCGCTTCCCCGACGCGGCAGGCCATGTCCGCGCAGGTCTCTCCGGGGAAGGCCTCGATGGCCCGCAGCACCAGCGCCGCCGCATCGGTCAGCTGGTGGGCATCGATCAGCTCCGACAGCCGCTGGGCAGCCGAATTGAGGTCGCTCGGAGCCGACTGTTCGGCGGCCTCACGAACCGCCTGGCGCGCCGCACCCCGATCCGACACCGCCCGCCTCTGCTCGTGAACCTGGCCGATGATCTCCTCCAGCAGGGGGGGCAGTTCGGAGAGCCGCTGCTGCAACCTCCGCTCCCGCTCACGGGCGGCTCTGGGGGAGAGACGCACGGTCCAGCTCTGAACCGGGCCGCCCGCCGCGCTGGCCAGCCGGGGTGCGATGGCAGCGCCGGCAGGGCGCGACTCCACGGCCAGAGCCGGCTCCTGGTCCGGCCCGACCTCCTCCGGCACGGCCTCCGTGGGCACCGCCTCCCCCGGGGCGGGCTCGTCAGGGCTCTCCCGTTCGGCGGGATTGAAGCCCCAGAGGGCGGCATCCTCGTCCTGGGCCACCTCCGGTGGCTTGATGGAATCCGCTGCGGCCACCGGCACCGGCACTTCGACCCTGGTGAACATCGGAGCCTCGGGCACCGTCCCGGGCAGGTTGGCCGGAGGGGACGAGGAGGTCGGCGGAGCGGGCGCCGGCGGGCGTTGCTGGCCGGCCGCTGCGGGCAGTTGGGTCGTGGCCGCAGGGCCGGTGGCCTCGACCGGCCTGGACACAGCCGGCGCCGCTGGCTCAGGAGTCACCGCCACGGGCGTGCCCGGAGCTGCGGCCGAAGTCTCCGATGGGACCGCCGCAGGCTTGCCGAGAGGTGCAGCCGGAGTCCCGGCCGCCGCCGCGGGCTGCGGATTGGGACGGGGCCCGGGAGCGGCCGGTGGTGCTGGAGACGCCGCGGCCGCCACCACGGGCCGGACCGGCGGGAAATGGGGCGCGGCGACGGGCGGCGACGGCGCGACAGTCCCGGGCGGGATGCTGGGGGCTGCCGCTTCCAGCAGCATGCCCATCGAGCGCAGTTCCTCCTCGGTGGCGATCAGTAGGAGGAGTTCGTACATCGCCCGGCCCATGCGCCTCTGCAGAGCTCCAGCCTGGTCGGGGAAGCCGGCGTCGCTGACGCGTTTCACGATCGCGCGCGCGACCTGGTTGAGGCGATCCTCAGTGATCTCCCCCGCGTGGAGGGCGCTCACCTCATGTTGGAGCACGGCCGGAAGCTCCGGCACCTGCGGAGCCATCTCGCGAGCCAGATGGACCCAGGACTGGGTCAGATCCGCGATCCCCTGGGCGACCGAACTCCCGGTCTTCTGCGCCCGGCCTTCTACTGCCATCAGATCGAGAGTTTGACAGTCCAGATCCGCATCCGCGTAGCGCCCGGTCAACGAAACGGTGACGGAGCGTTGGATCAGGCACCGGGACCGCAGCTACCATGAGCGCAGTGCCGCCCCCAGTCTCTCCTGTGCCAGCCCAGCCGCGCAGCCCCTGGCTGGCCCGGGTTGAGAGTTGGTTGTGGGACAAGTCCCAGTTCCGGATGGTTCCCGACTTGAAGATTCCCCTGTTCCCCGGTGCCGCTGGGCGTCCCGCTCCCACGGCCGGTCCCCGGGTCGGGTTCGCCGGCTTCCCCTCCGACTTCAGTCTGGCTCTGCTGCTGGCGCTGATCGGCTCGGGGGTGGAGCTGTCCGGCATCGCCACCAGCGTGGGCGCCAACCCGGCGATCGCGGGCGAGAACGCCCTCAGCCAGGTGGCGGATCACCTGGGCGTGCCGCTCCTGCGCCTGGCCAGGGTCAACGAGTACGACTCCCTGGTGGCCCTGGAGCGGCTCCGGGCGGACCTCTTCGTGGTGGCCAGCTTCGACCAGATCCTGGGCGAGCGAGCTCTGCGCATCCCACCGCTGGGCTGGGTCAACGTCCACCCGTCCCTGCTCCCCAAGTACCGGGGGCCGGAGCCGGTCTACTGGGCGATCGTGAACGGGGAGGACGAAGCCGGGGTCAGCTTCCAGCGCGTGGCCAGGAAGATCGACGCCGGCCCCCTGCTGGCCCAGCACCCAGCTCCCATCACGGTTTCCGACACCTCCGGAACCCTGACCCGGCGGCTCACCGAGCTGGGCGCTCAGGGCGTGGCCGAGGTGGTGGCCAAGGCCGCTGCCGGGGAGCGTGGGGTCCCTATGGACCTGAGCTCCGGCTCCTACTACACCTCGGTGGGCCACCGCCGCATCGACCGGGTGGAATCCGCCTCGATGGCGGATCGCCTGGTGCGGGCCGGCAACCCCAACATGCTGGCGGCGACCGCCTGCGGAGGTCGCGTCTGCTACGTGATCAGGGCCCGCCGGTTGAGCCCTTCGGATCCCACTCCAGGGCCGCGGCTCGACTTCCCTGACGGTGACCTCCTGCTGGAGGAGACGGCCGACCGCTGCGGCTGCCACCACGGCGAGCCGGTCGGCAGCTGTCCCCACGACGAGTAACCAGACCGCATCCCAGCACTTCTCGGCGGTGGCGGCGGTACGATCGGCGGATGGCAGCGGCACCAACGCTGGCGCGCAGCGGTCAGCAACGACTGCGGATCTCCCGCGTCCGGGGGACGCTGGTGGAGCTGGCCTCCGACCTGGTGGCGCGGGAGGAGGCCCTGCAGCTGATGGTCAACTCCCAGCCGCTCGCGATCCTGCTGCGGACTCCGGGCTCAGACCTGGAGCTGGCCTTGGGCTTGCTCCACGCCGAGGGCGTGGTGGCAACTCTGGATGAGATCGCGCTGGTCCGGATCGCCTCCAGCGGCCAGCACGATCTCAACATCTCGGGCCTGGAGGCCAGGCTGGACCCGGAGGCGGAGAACCTGGTCGACGTCCAGCTCCGCTCACCGCTTCCCGACGGCGGTCTGGGCTGGCAGCGCGCCCTGCCGTCCAGCAGCGCCTGTGGCATCTGCGGCGCGGCGACCCTGGAGGCGCTGCGGCGGTTCCAGCCTCCGGTCGAGGGCGTGCGGGTGTGGCCGGTCGCCCGCATCGTCCGCCTTCCCGAGTTGCTGGCCACGTCCCAGCGGGTGTTCAGCTCGACCGGGGGCCTGCACGCCGCGGGGGTGCTGCCCTGGAGTGCGGACGCCATGGAGGTGGCGGAGGATGTGGGCCGCCACAACGCGGTCGACAAGCTGGTGGGCCGGGCCCTGCTGGAGGGCCGTCTGCCGCTGACCGACAGCGCTCTGGTCGTGAGCGGCCGGGCCGGGTTCGAGATCGTGCAGAAGGCGGCGGCCGCTCAGATCTCAGTGGTTGCCGCCATCTCCGCACCGTCCTCCCTGGCGGTGCAGACGGCCCAGCTGCTGGGGGTCACCCTGATCGGATTTCTGCGCGGCGAGCACTTCAACATCTACAGCCGCCCCGACCGGGTCGGGCTGCCGACCGGCCCCGGGGCCGACTGAGGTCCGCGGTCCAGCCCTGGCTGCCGCCGCTGACGCTGCTGATCCTGGCCGGAGGATCGAGCTCCCGGATGGGCAGGGACAAGGCCGCCATCCCCTTCCCAGGGATCGGCGACCCACCGCTTGTGAGCTGGGTCCACCGGGCGCTTCGCCCGCTCGCCTCCGACTGCCTCCTGACCGCCCCCACCGACTACGGCCTGGGCTGCTCTTTGGTCCCGGACCATCCGGGGTTTCCAGGACCGCTGGGAGGACTCTTGGCGGGCCTGCTGGCGGCTCCCACGGCACTGGTGTTGGCGGTGGCGGCCGACACCCCGTTCCCGGTCCCGGAACTGGCCCGCCGCCTGGTCGGGCTGGCGTGGGACGACCCCTCCGCGGAGCTGACCGTGCCCCTGCGTCGCGGCTTGATCGAGCCCCTCTTCGCGGTCTACCGCCGGGGGGCCGCGGCCCGCATGTCGGGGGTGGCGCGCCGACCAGGAGAGAGCGGCGTGCCCCTGCGCCGGGCCATCGAGCTGCTGCCCAGGACCGAGGTGGAAGAATCCGTCTGGCGGAGTTGGGACCCGGGAGCCACCTCCTTCATCAACTGCAACACCCCGGACGAACTCGAGGCGGCGCGGCTCTTGGCCCGCGACCCCGACAAGGGAGGACTCGCTTGAATGCCTGGTTCGATCGTTATCTGAAGTCGCTGGGTGCCGGCGACACGGTGCTCCGCCCCGAGGAGGCCAAACTCGTTTTGGAGCTCGCCTCAGAGGCCGCCCACGCCTCCGGGGCCCGCCAGTTCGCCCCCCTGGCCACCTACCTCGCCGGCCGGGCGGCGGCCGGGCTGAGCCGGCAGGGGAGGCTTCGGGTGCTGGATGAGGCCAAGGCGGCGGCGGCGACGGCCGGCAGTGCGGGAGAGGACCTGGAGCTGGACTGAGCGGTCGGCGGTGCTGGTTCGGCGCGGGGGCCGGGGGACGCCTGATCGACAGCGCCAGCCCACGCCCAGCCGACCCGTGCCGCCAGCTCGGGACCGGATTCCCGACCACGCCCCCGCCCGGTCCCTCGGGCAGAGTCGAGAACCGGCGCTGAGCCATTGGCAGCTCCTCCCGGGCCACTCGGCCCGCGACGAGGACCGGCGAGGGATCCTGAACGTGCAGCCACGACGAAGCGGGCGGGAAGGGCTTGCCGTCTGCCCTCCGCGGTGGCCGCCACGTGGCAGAAGATCCATCGCGGTCGGGCCCGTCGCGGGCTGGCGCCGATGCCGAGCCACTCTGTGGGCGTGGTCTCGAGAGGGAAACAGCCGGCGAGCTCGGGACAGCTGCGCTCAGACCAGCGGGATGACCTCGACCACCGCCCCGCGGGGCACCCGGGCGCCCCTGGCGGGCAGTACCAGCAGGCAGTCGGCCCGGGCCAGGGAGAGGGTGGCTCCGCTGCTCTGGTTGCCGGCCAGCCGGACCCCTGGAAGTTTGCCTGGGCGCGGCCGAAGCAGCGCTCGGTGAAACGTCTCCAGGCCCTCCGGCTTGTCGACATCCTCCAGCAGCTCTGCGTTCATGGTCGCCGGCTCGGGCCGGATGGCGCCCTGCATCGCCAGCATCGTCGGCGCTCCGAACAGGATGAAGGCGACGCAGGCGGAGACCGGGTTGCCGGGCATCCCCAGGAAGACAGCACCCCCCAGCGAACCGAAGGCGATCGGCTTCCCGGGGCGCATCGCCACCCGCCAGAACTGGAGCCCTCCGAGCTCCTGAACGATGGCGCGGACGTGGTCGTGATCGCCCATGCTCACCCCCCCGACCGTGACCACCACGTCGGCCGCGGCGGCGGCCCGCAACAGCACCTCACGCACTTGGCCCGGGTCGTCGACAACCCGGCCGCGGAAGTCGAGCCGCCCCCCCGCAGCCGCCACCAGTCCCTCCAGCGCCGGCCCGGCGGTGTCGAAGATCTGCCCCGGCAAGAGCACGCTGCCGGCGGGGCGGATCTCGTCGCCGGTGGTCAGCAGAGCGACCCGGGGCCGCCTCGCCACCCGAAGGGACGCCACCCCCGACGCCGCCAGCGGCGAGAGGTCGGTGGGACGGATGCGGTGCCCGGCCGCGAGCACCGGCTGGCCCGGCGAGACATCCTCGCCGGCCCGCCGGGTGGCGTTCCCGCGCCGGGGCCGCTCGTGGATGAGGACCTCCACACTCCCCCGGTCGGTCCACTCATATGGCACCACCGCGTCGGCCCCAGCCGGCAGGGGCGCCCCGGTCATCACCTTGGCGCAACTCCCCGGCTGGAGTGACACCGCGCCGGGGGCCATCCCCGCCGCCATCTCCCCCAGCACCGGCAGCCGCCAGGGCACCTTGGGAATGTCCGCGACCCGGACCGCGTAGCCGTCCATGGCGCTGTTGTCGAACGGGGGCAGCAGCACGGTCGCGGCCACCAGCTCCGACAGCACCCGCCCCGCCGCCGCTCCGTCCAGTGGGATCGACTCCGTCTCCAGGCGCGGCGCCGCCGCCATCATCTCCCGGCGGGCGACACCGACAGCCAGCGGCCCCCGCACAGCGGGCCCCTCCAGGTCGCGATTGGCAGCCGCCATCAGCGGCTCCGGACGCCGGATGAGGGGGAATGGGTCATGGGGAAGGGATCAGAGGTTGCCGCGCGCCTCCTGCTCCTGCTCGGTGGCCCGGAAGAGAGCCAGGAAGTCACCCTTGCCGGAGCCGCGGCAGCCCTCGCGCTGGATCACCTCCAAGCCGAGGCTGGGGTGGTCCTCCACCGGGCGCGTGAAGATCCGCAACAGGTGGCCGTGCTCGTCGCGATCCACCAGGATGTTGAGCTGGCGCAGCCGCTCCAGGTCCTCGTCGATCTGGGAGCGCTTCAGTCCCTTGGCGGGCTCCTTGACGGGGAACGTGAGGCCGCCCCCGCGGCCGCCCCGCACCACCTGGCTGCGCAGGGCCGAGTACCGGGTGGCGATGTCGTTCTGGTCGAACTCCGAGAAGACATCGAAGCCGAAGACCCGGTTGTCCCAGTCGACCCACTCGTCCGTGCGGTGGAGCTCGACGTTGCAGACGCGGCGGCCGACCACCTGCAGGCCCGCGCCACTGCCTGCCCTGAACTCGGCCCGGTAGCCGGGCATGAAGGGCCCCTCGTACTCGCCGCGCTCGACGGAGGTGTGGGCGGCGGCGCCAGAGGTCTTGGCCGTGGCCAGCCGGATGGCGCCGTGCTGGTGCTCCACCGCGTGCGGCTCCGCGGCCGGACGGGCCCCCCGGGCCACCGCTTCGTGGAAGGCGGTGGCGGCGTCCTCAACCTGGAAGGCGAGCGCCCTGACCCCATCGCCGTGCAGGCGCACGGGGTCGGCGATCTCGTCGTCTGGCGAAAGGGGTGCGGTCGTGACTAGGTGGACGTCGCCCTGACGCAGCCCGCGGGAGGCCCGGTCCGGCATCCCAGTCTCGGGCCCGGAGGAGGCGACCACGTCGAAGCCGAAGGCGGAGCGGCAGAGATGAGCCGCCTGGCGGGCGTTGCCCACGCAGGACTCGATGTGGTCGACCCCGTCGAGCAGGGTCTCGCGGTACTCGGGAGCCTTGGGAATCGGCTCCACCTCTGCTATCACACTCTCAGCCTCATCTTCTGAGCGCCCCACTCGGACGCCGGGTGGGGTCCCTTGGCCTCAAGGGTGTAGGTTAGCGCGCCGGCCCCGTGCCAGCGGACTCACAGGTGGTTGGCTCTTGGGCCCATCCGCCATCGGCGCACCGCGAGAGCCTCGAGCGGGCGTCGTTCACCGTCATTGGGTGGGGCCGGCTCCATGGGGGCGGACCGCGGCAGCGACAGTTCCCAAGCCAGGGCAGGCGGGACTGCCGGCTGATCGAGCCGAAGAAGCCAGCCCCGCAATTCGTCTGTGCAGTGACGGGCGAGTTGGTCGACCGAGACCGCAACGCGGCACTGAACCTCCGTGCCTGGCCGGTCATAGCCAGCGAGGGCGGTGCAGTTGACGCCGCGGCGCCCGGTCCGTTCCCGGGCCATGGCCGCAAGACCCAGGTCCAGGCGGCGGTTCAGATGCCCACTCATCCGGCACCTGGAGAGCGGATGTGAGACCAACTGCCTCGGCGGGGCCGAGCATCGCAAAGGGGGATGGAATCGGGGCCGGCGCTCCCCCCGCCTGAAGCGCGGTTTCCACGGGCCTGGAAGTCATCCACTCCTTCCTCGGGACCTCTACCCCTTTCCTGCTGCCACCTCCTCAACCTTCCTTGACGACTCGGTTCCGTCCCTGCAGTGGCGACGGTGAGGAGAGGAGACGGGTCAGCGTCTGGTGAACACATCTCCTTGTGGCATGGTTGACGCGATATGGCACAGCGCGAAGTGAGACTCGGGCCCCAGGGAAGATTGCTGATCCCGGCGCCGATCAGGCGCGTGCTGGGGCTGGAGGCGGGTGCGCGGCTGCTCCCAGAGCGGAGGACGGGCGACTAGTCCTTGATTGACATCCTCCCCCCGGATTCATCCGTGGGGAGGATGCCAACAGAAGGGGTGAGGCTCGAATCTGGGCAGCATGGGGAACCCCAGATCCGGCCCCGCTCTGGATGAACTCGGTCCTGCCGTCCGTCGGGGCCTCCCTTTGGATCGTGGGCGGGCCCCCCTGCTCCGCCTGGAAATCCCTTCTGGCCGGGGCCGTGCGGGAGCCACGCTCGACTGGTCCCTGAGGGTTGGACCGTGGAGCGCATCCCCGGGCAGGCGCCCTGGCTGAGGGGGAGGACCGGTCCTGATGTGCCAAAGTTCCTCCCCCGGACCCGATCGTCCCCCGGGCCTGGCGAGCCCTACTCTTGGAGCTGTGATGGCCCAGGCCGAAGGTGATGGTGACCAGGCGGGCGCGCCAGCCTGGCGGAGCTGCTGGCCCACCGCGGATGAGACCACGCTCTCCTTGTGCTGCCCTTTGGAGGCCGGAGGCCCATGGCTCTGGGGACGGGCCCTCGATGTGCTCCGGAGTGCCGGCGAGGTGCGGCCGGATCCGTCCCGCCAGCGCTATGCGACCAGCCCGAGGCGCGGCGCCCCCTTGATCCTGGGCGAACCGCTGCTCTGGCACCGGCTGCCGGTGATCATGGAGGCGTGCCAGGCCGAGGGCCAGTCGACTGGCGAGGTCACCCTGCGGCTCCCGCCCTGGGCCGAGATGGCGGAGGAGTTAGCCGAGGAGATCCTCTGGCGGCTTGCGGACGACCTGGCCGAGGAGCTGCGCGCCCACTGTGCCGTGATCTCAGACGGAAGTGCCATCGGCTATCCCGACCTTGGCCGGCCCGAGCGGGCCGCCGCCAACCTGCAGCGCTCGCATCTTGGAGTGGTCGTCCCGCGCGCCTGGCTGGGCTTCCTGCGCGGCGGGTCGAACATCTACCGCGAGCTGGCGCGCAGTGAGCTGTCGGTGGTGCTGGAGTGAAAGCGTCCCGACCCGCTGGAGTCGGCCGCGGCGACCGACGGGATCGGCGGCGGCGGTGCGATCATGGCGATTCCGTCAAGGTGCACGAGGTGTCCGCCGATGCTCTTGGAGAACTCTCTCAAACTGGCCATGCCCCCGGACCAGATGATGCCGCTGTTGGAGGACCTGGAGCGAATCGCCCCCTGCCTCCCCGGCGCCACCATCACCGAGAGGGTGGACGACCGGACCTACCGCGGCCGGGTGACCATCAAGGTGGGGCCGGTGACGGTCCGATATGAGGGGACCATGACAGTCGTCGAGGTCGACCGGGTCGCCCGGCGGCTGGTCATGCGCGGCGAGGGCCGCGACCCCCAGGGGGCCGGCAACGCGGCCGCTACCATCACCATGACCGTCAGCCCCGCCGAGGGGGGCGGGTCGCTGGGCACGATCCGGTCGGATGTCGCGATCACCGGCAGGGTGGCCCAGTTTGGCCGAGGCCTGATGCAGGACGTGGCCGATCGGCTGCTGACCCAGTTCGCCCAGTGCGTCGAGCGCTCCCTGGAGGCCACTCCAGCCTCCGGGGCCGGAGCTGGGGAGGATGGCGCACTCCGGCCCGCCGCCACCTTGCCGCCGCCGGCCCAGCCTCCCCAACCGCAGTCGGTCGGGATGTTCGGGCTCCTGCTGAATGTCCTCTGGAAGCGGCTGCGGAATCTCTTCTCCGGATCTTGAGGCAGCCGCGCGCAGGCATCCTGAGCAGTGCCGGGCGCAGATTCAGACGCTCGGTCTTGGCGGCCATGGACGAACGGTCCGCCGTTTGACCTGGGTTCCGCAGCACTGGTGACCGACCGAGTGGGAAACCGCCCATTGGATGCGGGAGAAGCGCAAGGCCCTCGGGGAACGTGTAGTGCCTAGGCCGGTTCTCCCGTGAGTCAGGCCGCTGGTCGAGTGTTGGCCTCAAGGGTGAGGAAGCGAGACGGCTCGGGGATCTCAAGCGACTTCAGGATCTCGGCCTGACGGGAGGTGATCTCGGTGCGCTGCAGGCAGCGGCCCGCCGAGCCTTGGAAGGCGCCCAGGTGCAGTCGCTGAAGCTCATGGCGGAGATTCCGCCAGGTGTCCTGGGTCCGGTTCTCGGCCACCCGGATCAGCAGCAGGGCCAGCCAGCAGTGATGTGGCCCTACTGCACTGGACAGGTGGAGGAGCTGCGCCTCGCCGCCCTGCGCATCTCCGGCCCCAGCGGCGCCCTCCCCATCCCCTGGCTGCTCGCCCTCGACGAGGTCGCCACCATGTGCCCTTTGCCCGTCCTCCCCCGCCCGCTGGACCCCAGCCGGAGCCCAGAGCTTCCTCACCCTGGTCGGCACCAAGGTGGTCCTCCCCGGCTACGCCGACGCCAACACCCTGCAGCAGCTGGAGACCCTGGTGGGCCGCCACCTGGTCCCCCTCACCACGACCACATCCTCCCGCACCAAGTGCCACGACCAGCGCCACGACGACGAGACCGAGAGCACCTCCCAGAGCTACGTGGAGCAGCCCCGCCTCCCCGCCTCCGCCTGGCGCGGAGGGTACCCGGGCTCCGCCTGGGTCCTGATCGGCGCCAGCGAGCCCCAGCAGATAAGCCTCATCGACCCGGAGCGCACCTCACCCTTCGCCAGCTGGCTCCGGCCCGCCGAAGAGGCCCAACAGCCGGCCAAAGCGGCTACGCTGCCCCAGCCGTGACTGCAGACCCCGCCGTCCCTGCCACCGCGATCGCCAAGCGGACTGCGGCCCTGCTCCGCGACGCCCGCTCCGTCCAGCGCCGGCTGGACACCCCGGCAGCGACTGCGCTCGCCATCGACGATCCCAGCCTGCCCCAGATCGACGAGGCGAGGGCGGCCATCCAGCGGCTCGTGGTCGAACTCACCTACCGGGAGCGGAGCGAGCTGCGCCGGGCCAAGGGGACGGGGCGCCGGATCCGCTGAGCTGGTCTGGAGAGGCCGGCTCAGCGTGCCCCAGCGGCACTCAGCCCGCGATGCCCGGCTATCCACCTACCCGAGACGACGGAGGCTTACCGACGGCTTGGCGGCCGACTTGCCCACCACCGGATAGCGCGCCTGGCTGGGTGCCTTGACGTGCACTCGGACGCATCACCTGACCTCGGCGTATGGCGCCGTGAGACAGGGGTGCAGTCCGTAGGCGTTGGCTATCCCTTGCTCTGGCGGCTCCCTACCGCGTACTCCGCCAGCAACCGCCGCATCACCGCCGACAGGGTGGTCCCCTCGCTGGCTGCTCGCTGTCGCGCTTCGACGTAAACCTCGGCAGGGACACGGGTGTTGACCTTCGGGGACTCCCCATGAGCTTCCCCTTTGGCGGGGCGGCCGGGGCGAAGGTGGACGCGCCGAGCCAGGGAGAGGTCATAGCCGGCAATAGCCTCGCGCGACAGCTCTTCCTCCAGCTCCGGGGTCAGAACCGTCCCGTCCTTCAAGACGAAGGCGCGGTTCGCCATGGCACGGCCTCCTCGTACTCGCGTCGATACTTCTCTCGCAGCTTCATCGCGTGGATTACCCGGACGTCGCCGGCCGCGTTGGCCACCGCGACCACCTCCAGCGGAACGCCGTGGGCGTCATCACCGAGGTAGACGATCCGGTCTTGCCCGACCCCCCCCGACCGGTGCCGGCTGGTCGAACATCAACCCGCAGTGCTCGATGACGAAGCGGATCTGCTCATCGGTGATTCCATGTTTCCGAGCTGCCCGTGTGACCTGAATGACTGCCCCACTCCTAACTGTATGGCAGTTTAACACTCTGGCAGTGGGCCGAGCTGCAGCCTCGGCTGGGGTCGGGGAGATGGAGGGATTGCGGCTGTGATGACCGCCCACAAGATCGCTGCCGGGGACACTGTGCGCTACGTCGCTTACCTTGCCAGCCGGGGGCCGGAGCGCCGCCGCGGCGACTACTACCTGGGCCATGAGGGACGGCCCGCCGAGGGGCCAGGACAGTGGCTCGGCCAGGGAGCTGTCGCCCTCGGCCTCTCAGGCGAGGTGGAGCGGGAGCGGCTGCTCCGCCTCTGGCAGGGCCAGGACCCCAGCGATGGCGAGCAGCTGGTCCGCTCTGCCCACGGGGTCCACACCGCGGCCGTCGACTGCACCTTCTCCGCCCCCAAGTCCGTCGCCATCGTCTGGGCCCTCGGAGATCAGCCGACCAGGGATAGGGTCGAGCAGGCCCACCAGCGGGCCGTCCAGGTCGCCTGCGCCCACCTGAAGACCCATGCCCCCTCGTCCGCCGCCGCATAGGGGGGCCAGGTCCGCCACGAGCGCGCCCAGGGGCTGGTCATTGCCCGCTTCCGCCACCACACCTCCCGCCAGAGCCAGGCCCAGCAGGCCGCGGGCGCCCCCCAGACCCCCTGCTCCACGACCACTGCGTCATCGCCAACTGTGCCCTCCGCTCGCCGGACCGCGAGGCCCGGACCGGCAGGTGGGCCGCCATCGACTCCCGCCCCCTCTATCGCATCGCCGCCGAGGCCGACGCCGTCTACCGCGCCGGGCTCTCCTCCCTCCTCCAGCAGCAGGGGTACAGGACGGATCGCCACGGCCGGTATTTCTAGGTGCATGGCGTCCCCCCCAAGGTCCGCCAGGCATTCAGCTCCCGCGCGGCCGAGGTCGAGCAGGCCGTCTCAGCCTTCCGGGCCCGCCACGGCAGGGCCCCCACCGACGAGGGGGTGCGCGGGCTCGTCGTCCGCTCCCGCTCCCCCAAGACCGCGGTCCCGGAGGACGCGTTCTCGGCCTGGCGGGAGAGGGCCAGGGCCGCCGGCGCCGACCCCAAGAGCTGGGCCCCCGAGCCCCGGCCCCTCCCCCAGGCCCCCTGGGCGGAGACGGTGAACACCGTGGTCCAAGAGCTGACCGACCCCGAGAGCCCCGCCGCCTCACGCACGCCTCCCCCACGGTCGACACCCGCACCCTCCGCGCCGCCGTGGCCGAGGCCACCCAGGGCGGGGTCCCCGGCACCGCGGTGGATGCCCTCGTGGAGGCCGTCACGACCGATCCAGCGCTGGTCCCCCTCCTGAATGGCCATCCTGGACCACCAGGCCGCCCTCAACGCCGTGGCGGCCCATCCCCAAGACCCCGCCCGGGCCCTGCCCGAGACCGTGGTCGCCAGGGCCATCGCCGGAGCCCCGGTCCCCCTGGACCCCGAGCAGGTGGCGGCGGTCCGGCTCGCCTGCGGGAAGGCAGGCTTCGTGGCCGTCGCCTCCCCCGCCGGCGCCGGCACGGGAACGGTCCTCCAAGCCGTGGTGGCCGCCCACCAGCAGGCCGGCGGCAGGGCCTTCGCAGTGGCAGTAGCCGGAGCCACCGCCCAGCGCCTCGGGGAGCAGACCGGGGCCGACCTCTCCTGCACCCTGGAGGCCTTCGTCCTCCGGGTCGAGAAGGGCACGATCAGTCTGGGGCCGAAGGATGTCATCGCCCTCGACGAGGCCGGTGCGATCGAGACCACCAGGTGGGCGGCCTTCCTCGAGGCCGCAGGTAAGGCCAGGGTTGTCGCCGCCGGCGACTCAGCCCAGCTCTCCCCCATCGGCCCCGGAGGTCTCTGGCCCGTCCTGACCGACCGGGCTCCGACCGCCCTCCTCACCACCGTGCACAGGGCGGACTCCCCCTGGGCCAGGGACGCCTGGGCCGCCCTTCGGGCTGGAGCCAGTGCCGAGGCGCTTGCCGCCTACCAGCAGCGCGACCTGGTCCTGGTGGCAGAGAGCCGGGAGCAGGCCAGGGCCGCCGCCATAGCCCGCTGGGACCAGGATCGCCAGGAGCTGGCGGCAAGGGGCCTGGGGGTGGAGGACCTGCTCCTCACCACCGACGGCACCAGAGCCGAGGTGAGAGACCTCAACCGCAGGGCCCAGGCGGCCCGCCTGGAGAAGGGCGAGCTCCAGGGGGAGCCGGTCGCGATAGGGCCGGGAGCGGAGCAAGAGGTCCCTGCTGTGGCGGAGACCTCCCCCTCTCTGCTCGCCTACCCCGGAGACCGGGTGGTCACCACCCGCCCCGCCTACGGGGTCAAGGCCCAGGGCAGACCCACCGGCAAGCCGGTCCGGCGGGTGGAGAACGGCGAGACCGGGGTCGTGGTCGCCACCGACCAGAAGGCGGGCACCGTCACCGTCGAGCTCCGGGACCGGGAGTGGGTGGTGGATGAGGAGCACCGCTCCGCTCTCGACCTCGCCTATGCCCAGCACCTCTACCGCGCCCAGGGCAGGAACGTGGCCGAGGTCCTGGTCTGCGGTGGCGGCTGGCAGACCTACCAGGCCTCGGGCTACGTGGGGGTGACCAGGGCAAAGGAGACCTCGGTGATGATCACCGACTCCGACAGCCTGGGCACCCCTCCTGGCGATGTGCCCGCCGCCATGCGGGCACTGGCCGCCCGCTGGGCCGAGGCCCACCCCGCTGTCGCCGCCACCACCCTCCTCGAGCAGGCCGAGATGGCCGGCGCGGCACCTGCCGAGCCGGAGGCTGAGCCAGCTCCTGCTCCCGAACCTCCCGAGCCAGCCAGAGAACCAGAGCCAGGCTGGACCCTGGTCGACGATCTGGAGAGGGACCGGGAACGGGAGTGAGTGGAGCGGGCCCGGAGCGTACGATCAGGCCCGTGGAGGCTTGAGTCCCCGATCCGATCGATGAGGAGGTCGACCGCCTTCTGGCTGAAGACCCCGACCTGCTCCCGCAGCTGCAGGACTTCGATCGCCGATATGGGCGAGGCGAGGTCACCTTGATCGCGCATGAGGAGGTGCGCCGCCGTCTCGATCTCGGCCCGGCTGAGACCGAACTGGGTGACTCCGGTTCAGGTGGACTGACCTCTCCTTGAGGCTGGTGTGGAGTCAGCCGGCCCTGGAGCAGCTCGAGGCACTCTCCGAGCGGGCGCCGGTTTAGGCCGCGGCGGTGGTCGCGGCCATGGAGTGGATGGTCGGCCTGAGCCGATCGCATCTGGCTCTGGGACGGCCTGTGCCCCACACCTTGCAGCGGTATTGGCCGGTCCCACCTCAGGGCGTGTTCTTCCGGGTCAGCTCGGATGGACAGGAACTGGTCGTGGTTGCCGTCCGGGACGCCCGCCGTCGGCGCCTTCCCTGGTGACTCATTGGACCCTCGGGGAAGCCACCTGATTCCGTGCCATGCCAGGGCCATCGCGGCTCTCTCTTTCATCGGCTCGGGTGGCTCGTGAGGACGTCCAGCGGTCATGGTTTTCCACAGGGGAGTCTCGCGCCAGCGAGTCTCGACGGTAGATACGATGTCGCTTGCCCCGGAGAAGGGACCACCCTAGCCAATAACTAGGGACCACCGCGTTGCCAGAAACTGGGGGCCACCCGGACCCTCGGGCCGGCTGGCCCTTCTGCCCCTCTGCCACAGCCCCTGCCGCGAGCTGCCCCGCTGCGAACCCCTGGTGGTGCTGGTGTGACCCGCTAGCGCCTCCCCGATGCGGCCGGCTCTCCCAAGGCGGCCATGCTGCGGACCCCCCGGCGCTTGGCGGCCACCGCCGAGATCAGCTCCAGGATGCACCGGTTGGCGTTCTGGGCGGTCAGCTCGGCGGGGTCGTTGACAGGCGCCACCTCGACCACGTCCATCGCCACCACCGGGGTGTGCAGGGTCACCTGGCGGATCGCCCGCAGCAGGTCGGCTGGGTCCATGCCGCCGGGCTCGGGGGTGCCGGTGCCGGGCGCGAAGCCGGGGTCCAGCACGTCGATGTCGATCGAGATGTAGATGAGCTCCGGGCCGTCCATCGCCTCCGCCACCGCCCGCCGGACCACCTCGGCCACCCCCAGGCGCCAGATCTCCTCCATCAGGTGCCAGCGCATCCCCTGCTCCCGCATCCAGTCGAAGACTTCCTTGGGCGGCCAGTAGCCGCGCAACCCGATCTGCACGAAGTTCCGCCCCGGCACCGCCCCCGACTCCACCAGGCGCCGCATCGGGGTGCCGTGCGAGAGCGGGTTGCCGAAGCTCTCGGCGGCGGTGTCGGCGTGGGCGTCGAAGTGCACCATCCCGAGCTTGCCCCGGCCCACGCAGTCAGCGACCGCGGTCGCGGAGGGCAGGGTGATGGAGTGGTCCCCCCCGATGACCACCGGGATGATCCTCCGGGAGACGATCTCCCGCACCCTGTCGTAGACCGCCTGGTGGGAGGCCTCGACCCGGCCCGGAGGGCAGACCGCGTCGCCGTAGTCGACCACGGTCAGCTCCTTGAAGGGCGCCACCTCTAGGTCCAGGTGCCACTCCGGGATCTGATAGTTGGCGGTCCGGACCGCCCGGGGCCCGAAGCGCGCCCCCGGCCGGTAGGTGGCGGAGTCGTCCCAGGGCGCCCCCACGACTGCGATGTCGGGGCGCCATCTGTCGAGCTCGGACTCTTCGGTCATGCCCACCACCCGGGCGAAGGTGGTGGGGCCCGAGTAGGCGGGGCCCTCCATCTGCGCCCGCAGCGAGGGGGGGATCTGCGGCCTCTCCATGCGAACCTCCTCCGGTCGGTCCCGGGACGCCGACGGGCGCCTGCCGGGGAAGCTGTCGGGGATCGTCACCGGCCGCCCATTATCGTCGCCCGCTCGGGCTCGGGGGTCAGGGGTTCTCCGAGGTGGGATCCAGGCGCTCCACCCGGACCCGGCCCTCCAGCCCCAGGTAGACGATCATGATCCGCTCCATCAGCTGCTCGAAGGCGCTGGGGTCCCAGCCCTCCACCAGCTCCCGCATCCTGAGCCGGTGATGGTCGGCGATCTTGGCCACCACCTCCCAGCCCCGCCTGGTCAGACGCAGGGTCACCCGGCGGCGGTCGGGCCCCACCGGGCCGCGCTCGACCAGCCCCTGCTCGACCAGGGACCGGGCCAGGACCGAGGTGTGGGCCCGGCTGGAGGCGAGATGGTCGACCAGTTCCTGCTCAGAGATTCCGGCCGGCCCAGCCCCTCCCAGGACCAGCACCGCGTGGTAGCCCATCGGGCTCAGGCCGAACTCGGCGGCGGTGGCATCGAGGGCGGTCAGAGCACGCCGGAAGAGGTACCGCAGCTGGCTCCTGAAGGCCAGCTGCTCCAGCAGCGCCGGATCCACCTCCACGTCCCCGCCCTCGGCCGGCTGCGGCGTCACCGCATGCTCAGTTGGCGATCACGACCGGAGTCCCCATCGGAGTCCAGGGGTAGGCCCACGCCATCACCGCGCCCGGGGTCTGGACGCAGCCGTGGCTGGCCTGCGGCACGATGTTCTCGCTGCCGGGACCGTACTCGCTGGTGGGCTCCCAGGGGGCGTCGTGGATGTAGTAGCCGCCCTGGTCGAACTCCATCACCCAGTTCACCGGGCTGGTGGGGTACCAGAAGGGAGATCCCGGCGGCCAGGGCGAGATGAAAACGTAGGGGGTCTGCTTGTCGAAGATGTGGAAGGTGCCGGTGGGGGTGCGCAGCAGGGGCCGTCCGGTCGTGACCGGGGTCGCCTTGACCGCGCAGCCGTTGTCGTAGAAGACCATCTCCTGCAGCGACAAGGAGATGTAGATCGACTTCCCCGAGATGGTGGTGTGACCGCACTGATCCGCGCTCAGGCTCTGCTGGGCACCCTGCTGCAGGGTGTTCAGGGTGGTCTGGACCTGGGCCAGCTGGTTGGGGGTCTGGGCGGCCCCGAGCGCCTGCTGCGAACTCTGGTACTGGGCCACGTAGGTAGTGGCGCTGGGGGTCTGCTCCGCCCCCGCCTGGTCCACCAGGTCCATCACGGTCTGGGACTGCTGCACCAAGGAGTCGTTGAGCCCGATCTCAGCCTTCAGCAGGGCCAGCTGCTGGGTGAGGGCGGCGGTCTGGGCGCCACCGCTCTGATTGGCGGTCAGCGCCTGCCGCAGCGCGGCCGCGTCCTGCGGCACCTGGAGCGAGGAGAGGTTGTCGCTGCGGGCGATGCCCTCCAGCTGAAGGGCCTCCTGCAGCAGCCCACCGGGCGCGTTGGCCAGGGTCACAGAGGCGGCGGCCTTGGCCTGGGCCGCCTTGGCCTCCGACTCGACCTGGGTCAGGTGCATCTGGAGCTGCGACATCAGAGCCTCGACCGCACCAGGGGTCGCCGCCCGCTGGAGCTCAGACGACCAGGCCCGCACCTGGCTGGGGCTGGGGTCGCTCAGCCAGGCGGCGTTGTGGCCGACGAAGTCGGTGTAGCTGGCGAGCAGCGCCTGAGCCCGTTGCCTGCTCTCGGCCAGGGCCGAGCTCCAATCCCGCAGAGTCTGGGCCCGCAGGGAGGCCAGCGCGCCTGCCTGGTTGGAGAAGAGGAAGGTCGGGGACCACCACTGGGCGGTGTTGACCCGGCTCAGCTGGGCCAGCAGCGAGGCCGCCTGGGCCGACGGCAGGCCGAGTGCCTGGTCCCTCGAGAGCAGCTGGTCGATGCTGTGGCTCTGGGCCGCCAGACGGGGGGAAGTGTGGTAGGCCAGGGGCACGTCGACCCCCACCGCCGCCACCAGGCAGGCGCCGAGCCCAACCAGAAACCATCGCCTAGCGCGCATCAACACCCCCGTGGCGAGGCTCGGCCAGGGCGCCGCCTCTGGAGGGGAAACCCCCGGAGGCCCCCGCTGGTAACGGCCGGACGGGAATTCCTCGCAAGACTCGAGCCATCAGACCGACGCCAGCTCTGCCAGCGAGGCCACGACCTGGTCCCGCCGGGACTCCGGCAGCCGGCTCAGCGGCTGCGCGCCGCAGCTGTCGGTGGCCTCCTCGATCCCCTCTCGGGCGGCGGCGCCGGCTGCCGTCAGCCCGCCGCCGGCGGCGGCCCAGCCCCGCTCGCGCAGGCTTCCGGCGGCGGCTTGGATCTCCTCTTCGCTCCACCTGAAGATACCCGCGATGGCGTCCTGGGACTGACCTCTCCAAAGGGCGGTCAGCACCAGCAGCTGGAGAGGGCTCAGGCCCACTTCCTGAGCCGCCTGGTAGTGGCCGCGGGCGCGATTCTCCCGGAGCACCATGGCGTCCCGGATGGCGTCCCGGTGAGGGTCACCGCTCCGCGCCAGGGACGCCCAGGCTGCCGGCAGTTCACCCGCTGGGGAGACGGCGTCGGCCAGCTCGCGCAGCCCCGCCCCAGGGGGGTCGGGATGGAGCCTCCGCAGAGCCCGGCCGGCCGCGTCCAGGCTGGCCCCGACGTAGGCGGGCGGATCGAGCTGGCGGCAGCGCGGCAGCAGGTGGTCCATGAGCGGCTTGGGCGTGATGTACACGGCCGCGGCCCAGCTCTCCTCCGGCAGCACCCCGAGACGGCTGGTGAGGTAGTGGGAGAATCCCGTCGAGCCCCTGGCCTGCACCAGCTCCACCAGCTCCGGCTCCTGGCGCCGCAAGAGCCAGAGGAGATGGCTCAAGGCGTCGGTGGCAGTGGAGACGAGGTGGACCTGCTCAAGCCCATCCATTTCGAAATCTGGCACTCGCATCAGAATATCGGAACCGACACCCGATCGGCCCGGGCGGGCGCCCCGGGGTGCCGCGATCGGTCGCCCGCTGGCACTTGCCGCACGGCCACCACGCGCGAGGAGGGCCTCCACGCCAGGCGTGCTGGCACAGGGGCGCGCGGGGTGCGGGTGCTTGACACGCCTCCGGAGTCTGGATGCTTCTCCCCGCACCTGTGCCACGGAGACGCACCTGTGTTGGTCACGAGCTCAGGTCATGACCCCTCACCAACTCATGCTGGGGACCGCCGCCTCGACGGCTGAACTCGGGCGGTCCCCGGTGCCCGCCTGGACTTTGACGGGGACCCGCCACGTTCCCACCGCTTGATCGGCGAGGGTTGCGAACAGTTGCTCGTACGATGCGGTATAGTGAGCAGAGATGAACTTGAAGGAGTGGGCGAGGCTACAGGGGATTCACCCAGTGACCGCATACCGGTGGTTCCGGGATGGGAAGCTGCCAGT
>JAKAWF010000360.1 GCA_021817025.1 bacterium | reverse complement strand
AAGCGCGGTCCGTAGAAGCCACCGCGGCCGGCCGACACCACCACCAGGAGATCGTCCGGCACCGGCGTGACCGAGGCTGCCACCACCTCCAGGCTGCCCACCTGATGAATCGGCAAGCCTCGCCCCTGGGCGACTCCCAGGGCCAGGGCCATCCCGGAGCGCACTCCGATGTAGGACCCTGGGCCGCAGGCGACCACCACCCCATTCAACCGCGCTCCGGCCACTTTGACAAGGTCGGCCGCCGCGGCCACCAGTCCGGTCACTCCGGTGACCAAGGAATGGCTCGCCAGCACGCGGCCGGAGGGGTCGGTCAGCACCAGCCGCCCATCGGCGCGGTCCGAAGAGTCCACCGCCAGGACCAAGTCCGTCTCAGCCATCATCCACCGCTGCCACCAGGTGGGGGGGCAGCCACAGCTCCATCCGCCTGGCCGAGGGTCCCATGATGCCGATCCGGATCACCGCGTTGAACCAGGCGCCGGTGGCTCGGTCGGCCCACTCCACCACCGCCGCGTCCTCCTCCAGGAGCTCGTCCAGCCCCAGGGTGCGCAGGTCGACACCGGGCGGCAAGCGATACAGATCGAGGTGGTGCACGGTGATCCGCCCGCGATGCACCGCATGGAGCAGAAAGGTGGGGCTGCGCACGTCCTGGCCACCCCCGGCGCCGGCCACCACTCCCTGCGTGAGGGTGGTCTTGCCGGCCCCCAAGCCACCGTGCAGGGCCAGGCAGTCCCCGGGTCGCAGTCGCGCCCCGATCGCATGGCCGACCAGCAGGGTCTCCTCGGGGCTGTTCGCGAGCACCCTGCGCGCTGTCCCGACACCAGCCCCGGGCTCAGTAGTGCTGGAATCCAAGCGGACCTCCCAGGGTCAGCTCCGCCCCGGCTCGACCCTCCAGCAAGCGCACGCCGGCTCCTCTCACCATCCGCCCCACCAGGTGCAGCGGCGCCAGTTCAGGCGGCCAAGTATCGGCAAGCCGCTCGAATGCCCGCTCCGGCAGGCTGGCCAGCAACTCGTAATCCTCGCCGCCCGCGACCGCCAGCCTCAGCGCCCCCGCGCCCAGCCGAGCCCCGATTCCGACAGCGACTGGCAGATGGTCAGCCCAGAGCTCGAGCCGTGTCCCGCTGGCTGCGGCCACCCGGCCGGCGTCCAGCAGCAGGCCGTCGCTGAGATCCGTCATCGCGGTCACCCCCGCCTGGCGGAGTGCCCTACCTTCCCGGATCCGAGCCCGGGGAGCGACCAGCCTTGCCCGCCATTCAGGCGGGATGGCCCCATCACCCAGGCGCCACGCCTCCAGGGCGGCCGCCGCCCCGCCGAGCTCCCCGGTCAGCACCAGCACGTCGCCATCCCGGCCGCCCGAGATGGTGACCGGTTGCCCATCAGGCACCGATCCCACCACCGTGACCGTCAGGACCAGGGGGCCCGGGCCAGAGCTCAGGTCACCGCCGGCCAGAGTCGCGCCGTCGCGGGCGGCCGCCTCCACCAGACCCAGCTGGATCGCCTCCACCACTTCGAGGAACATCCCTCGCGGCAGCACCGCCGCGACCAGGCCGAACTCCACCTCTGCGCCCATGGCCGCGAGGTCGGACGCCGCCGCCCCCCAGGCCTTGACGCCAACTTCATAGGGTGATTGGAGGCCGCGCTCGAAGTCCACTCCTTCGACCAGCGCATCGGTGGACACCAGGGCCGTGCCGGCCCCGGCGGCCCAGCCCGCCGCATCATCTCCGGGCCCGACCACCAACTTGGCCGAAGTGCCTGCCATCGCGATCAGGCGGGCCAGGAGCCCCTCCTCCCCGATCGTGCCCAGCCCAACTTCTCCCTCGGACCAACCGATCTGGCGCAGCCGCGCCCACTGCTCCGCGGCCTGGGAGATGCTCAGGCCCCTCCTGTGCCGGCGGGGATCCCCTCTTGGGGTGAGCTGGCCCCGAACCCAGATGGTTGTCCGGCCAGGCCCGCGAGGTAGGCGGTTCGGCCCGCCTGCACCGCCTGGGCGAAGGCGCGCGCCATGAGGGCCGGGTTGCCCGCCCGCGCGATGCCGGTGTTGACCAGGACTCCGGCCGCGCCCCACTCCATCACCTGGGTCGCCTGCGATGGCGCTCCCAGCCCGGCGTCGACTATCACTGGCACCGGGCACTTGGCGATGATCAGACGCAGATTGTGAGGGTTGAGGACTCCCAGAGTCGAGCCGATGGGGGCCGCTCCGGGCATCACGGCCGCCGCCCCGGCGTCTGCCAGCCGCAGGGCCAGCGCCACATCGTCGCTGGCATAGGGCATCACCGTGAATCCCTCCGCCACCAGCCTGACGGTGGCCTCCAGGGTTGCGATCGGGTCCGGCAGCAGGGTGCCGGGCTCGCCCACCACCTCGATCTTGATGAAATTGGAAACCCCGGCGGCCCGCGCCAGCCTGGCCAGCCGCACCGCCTCGTCGGCCGAGGTCGCCCCGGCGGTGTTCGGGAGCAGCGTGTAACGGCTCAGGTCCACCCCCGCAAGCTCAGACTGGCGGTCGCCGTCGAGGTGCAGCCGGCGCACCGCCAGCGTGATCATCTGAGCCCCTGAGCTCGATATCGAGGCGGCCAGCGTCTCGGTAGACGGAAATTTGCCGGTCCCGTGAATGAGCCGGGATTCCAGCTCCACGTCGCCCAGTCGCAGCCCGTCCCGCTCAGCCATGGCAAGTCTCCCAACTGGTGACGCCTTTGGGCGCCAAGAATCGGCTCCACCGGCGACCACCATCCGGCCACTCCGCCTGGCCCCCGGTGGCCACCGCCGTCCCACGCCGCCCCGAACCTGTGCTCATCGTCCCATCCCAACTTGCTCGCTCTGCCACCACCTGCCGTTGCCTCATGAAATCGCGCTCCAGAAGGCTCCGGCTCAACCTCCGCCCACAAAGTGAACCAGCTCGAGCCGATCACCCCCGCTGAGGACGGTCGCCCCCCATCGTTCGCGATCGACGATGGTGCCGTTGTGCTCGATGACTAGGGCGGACGGGTCGAGTCCAAGTCCCTCCACCAAGCCCTGCAGAGACTCCCGGCGCCGACACTTCCTGGTCTCGCCGTTGACCTCGATCCAGCTCCAGGCACAGGCACCGTCGATCCGGGTGCGAATCGCCCGCGCGGCCGCCCGGGGATCTGGGCTCGCACAGATCGCCCGCACCACGGCCACCAGGTCCGCCCCCGCCTCGACAGCGGTGGCGGCATCGGTCGCGTCCAGGCCCCCGATCGCCACCACCGGCACGGTCGTTCTCCTGGCCGCCAGCTCGACGTGCTCGAATCCAACCGCGGAGCGGCCGGCCTTGGTCGGAGTCTCATGGACCGGGCCAGCCGCGATGTAGTCCAGGTCAAGTCCGGCGGCCGCCCGAACCTCGGCGACGTCGTGAGTCGACAGCCCGATCAGGAACTCCGGCCCCAGCCGTAGCCTGGCCTCCGCCACCGGAGTGTCCTCCTGACCCAGGTGCACCCCGTCGGCGGCCGCCGCCAGGGCGAGGTCGACGTGGTCGTCGACCACGAACAGCGCGCCGGCGGCGTGACAGACCTCCCGACAGCGGACCGCCAGGGCCACCAGCTCCCCGGGATCCACCCCCTTGCGCCGGAGCTGAACCACGTCCACGCCGCCCCGCAGGGCCGCCGCGATCAGGCCGGGCAGCGCCTCGGCGGGGGTGCCGTCATCGGTGACCAGATAAAGGCTGGAAGCCCGCAGACGAGCCCTGCGGTCGGCACCGCTGGCAAGCTGGTCGGGCTCGACTGTGGCCTGGGACATGGCTCAATTGTATTCGCCAACCTCTTCTCGCCAACCTCTTCGCATCGGCCCGGATGCGAGTCCCCACGTTCACTGCCCGAGCCGATCTCAGCCCTCGGAAGGGGTTGCGAACAGTTGCTCGTACGATGCGGTATAGTGAGCAGAGATGAACTTGAAGGAGTGGGCGAGGCTACAGGGGATTCACCCAGTGACCGCA
>JAKAWF010000359.1 GCA_021817025.1 bacterium | reverse complement strand
CTGCCGCTCCCGCTCCAGGGCGTCGTCTGGGGTCTCGCCCTCGGGCTCTGCCTTGAGCCTGCGGCGAGCGGTGGAGCGTTGCTTGCGCTTACGGAGCGTGACCCCGCCGCCGAAGTCCTGGATGACGTTGGGGTCAGACTCCGGGTCCCAGGTCGCCATCTCCTCCAGGGCTTCCTCTGAGAGGTCGATCAGGGGCCGCTCCCCGGACACCTCCAGCCGCCCCTCTCGGATGGCCAGCTCCTCGGCGGCCAGCTCCGCGCCCTTGACCTTCTCTTCCTCGTAGAGGTCGGTTGGCATCACTCCCCGCCCCAGAGCCGGTTGCGCCAGGGCTTGATCTCGGGTTCCGGGGCCTGCGGGGTGGCGGGCTGGCGCAGGGCTTCATGCTCCTGCGTGTGCTTCCGCTCCTCCTCCAGCTCCCGGATGGTGGCGGCCACCTGATCCCGTAGGCTTTGCTCCACCTGACGGTCTGTCTTGGGGCCGGGCTTGGCCTCTGGCTCACCCTCTTCCTTGCCCAGGATCTCGTCTAGGAGGTCGGGCAAGACCTTGCGGAGCTTGGTGACGAATCCGTCATCATCGGCAGCCGTCTCCTTCGGTGGAGTGGCCGCCGGGGTCCCCTCTGGCTTGGGCTCTTCTGCCATCGCTCGCAATCCTAGCACTAACTGGTGTATTCTTGCCGCGTGCTGGACCTGGACCCCGACAAAGCCACCGAGCAACTGAGCCGCCAGATCGACCAGCTCAGTCGGGATGTGGAACGGCTGACGGCCCAGTGGCGTACCATGCAGGACAGGCTGGTGCCCCTCCTGGAGGTGGCCGAGCGGTTCACTCGAGGTAACAGGTGGTGGATGGGGAAGTAGAGCCTACCGTCGAGATACACGGCGAGGCGGGCAGCCAGAACGGAGGGCCGCCCCCCGGGGTGCCCATCGCCCCCAAGCCCACGGTTAGGCTGGAGCCCGACCAGGTGGTGGCCGCCGCCCAGCCGGGGGTCTGTGTGCCCTGCCTCATCGGCCGCGGCGTGGTGCTCCTGCTGATAACGGGGGTGCTGGTCTACATGGTGATCCAGGACCGCAAGAAGGCCAAGGGAGAGTCGAAGTGAAGAACCGAGGCGACGTGTTCATGTGGCTGTTCTATGCTGGGTGTGGCGGCTGGCTCTGCAAGATCCTGTGGGACGACTACCAGCGGACCGAGCGGGCGCGGTACGAATCCCTCAACAGTCAGCTTCGCGCTATCCAGGCCGAGGTCTGGAAGCTGGCCCACCCCGAAGAGGCCAGGTCGGATCTCCTGGCTGGGGCGCGCACCATCCCATGAAGCCCCTGGAGGTCCGCATCCTCAAGTCAGAGCAGGCGGTTAGGCAAGAGGCGCTTCGGGGCGTGGTCACGCTGGTCGCCGTCGCCGCGATGGTGGGCATCCAGTGGTGGACCACCACGCCGGAGCCAGAGCGGATGCTCAAGCTCCGCAAGCTGGGCATCTCCCGGTGCTCGCAGAGGCGCTGGCACTTCACCCCGCTCAACCTTCCCCGGCGCTGCCTGTGCCGCTGGCCCGATCCCACGCCTGAGCAGCTGCGCCAGGCTGACCGGATCGAGCGGGGCATAAAGCGATGAAGCTGGAGGCCCAAGGGCCACCAGCCTCACCACCGCAGCACACAAGGGAGTGTATCACATTCCCCGGGGTACGCAACTAGTGGCCCCGCGCAAGGCCCGCAGGCGTGGCCGCGTCACTGTCCGCCCGGTGGTGCGCGAGTATGAGGGAGTGCTCCAGGTGGGCGACCCCCGGCCCCGTGGGCGGGCGGTGTCCCTGGCCCAGATCCGCCAGCTTGGGGAAGCGGCGGCCAAGACCTGGCCCAGGGCGCACACCCTGACCGTGGCCCTCTTCGCCCGGTGGCCCTGGGATGAGCCGGAGCCGGAGGGGGGCTACCTCGGCTTCTCTCCCGCCAAACAGGAAGAGTCCTACGGGCGGCTGGTTTGGCCGAGCCCGACTCGCCACTACTACGGCTGGAGATCCGGGGTCTACTCGGCGGGAGAGTTCCGCACCATGCCTAACGTGGTGGTCCGCGACCTGCTGGGACAGTACCAAGGCCGGACCCCTATTAGATGCGTGAGCGTGAGGCGGGAGTCTTGAAGTCAGGCCAGGCCTTCTGGCCCCAGTTACCCGCCCGGCCCAGGGAGCGCACTATGGCGGTGGCCCTGCTGGGTGGCAACCTCAGCATCGGGGGGGAGGCCCTGATCGAGTGCGCCACCTGGCAGGAATTTACCGCCGCGCTGGAGGCCAACAACCTTGACTGTGTGATCGAGGATCTGCCCCGCTGGCGCTGGTGGGCGGATGCCACCGACTGCCCCAAGGCATGGGTCACCCACGGCAGGGACGGCCAGCCCAGGGCGGTGACGTGGCAGGGGCGCAGGCGGCGCTTCGCGATCACACTGGCGAAGGTCTGGGGAGGCCGCCACGCTGACCGCTCGCTGTGCCGGGACCTGGAGCGCGTGGCCGAGGCAACCGGCATAGGCCAGTGGCCCACTCCCGCCCGCCTGGGGGATGCGTTACAACGGCGGGCATGGAAGGATCGTTACGGTTGGCGCTGGGAGTCGAGGCCCGCCAAGCCCGCCCGCGCCCTGCTGCTGGAGCACGGCATAGGGGGGCGCTGGGAGACGGCCCAGGTCGGGGGTCGCTTCCGCCATGTGTGGGAGATCGACCAACGGGACGCCTACGCCGCGGCCTGGGCGCTGCCCAAGCCTTCAGGTCCCGCCATGCGGATACTGGCCGGGGTGTGTGAGCTGCCTGAGGGGGTGGTGACGGCATACGGACCCCTGGAGTTCACGATCCGCGAAGAGCTGGGATGCCTGGGGCCTCTGCCCATCCGGGAGGATCTGCTGTCATGGCCCACCAAGCCCGGCACCTACCAGACCTGGGCCTGGGCCGAAGAGGTGGAGGATGCCAGGATGTGCGGGGTCGAGGTCCGCTCCGCGGGCCCCGCCATCGGGTGGCGCAAGTGGGTTGAGGCCCCCGAGTGGACGCAGGAGATATCCGCCATCCGCCGACAGGCCGGGGGGTGGGGTAGCATCGTGAAGCTGGCAACCGTGGCCGGCATCGGTAGGCACGGCAGAGCCCCCAGCGCCTGGGTGGAGGCCCGGGACCGCAAGAGCGCCACCATCGCCTACGGGGGCGGGGGCAAGGTCTACCGCAAGGGGAGCACGGACCCCAGTGCCTGCACTCATTGGTACGCCTACGCTTTGATGCAGGCCCGCCGCAAGGTGTGGCACCGGGGCGTGGCCGAGCAGCAGGCGGGCAATAAGGTGCTGGCCGTGGAAACAGATAGCCTGGTGCTTCAGCTACCCCCCTTCGGTCCCACTGTGAAGCGTGGAGACGATCTTCCTGGTGAGTGGTCGATTCGCCGAGAGGACGCTTACTGCGAGACGATGGCCAATCGGTGGGCCATGTTTGGGGACGGAACAGGGAGAACCCCGGGGCTGCCCACCGCAGGGCGGGAGGCGTGGCTCGCGGCCCACGCCCCTCCGCTGGTGGCGTAAGTTACGAAATAGTCAGTAGTGCTCATCTTCCCCCATTTATCGCGCCGTGTGCTATTATCTCCGTGAAGGGGCCGAGCGGCCCTGAACAGGAGGCAGCACAGATGACACAGACAGCGGCGCTGGTGAAGCTGGCCGGGAGGTCAGAGCAAGAGGTTGCCGAGGATCTCGCGTCCGAGGTTGACCACTTCCTCTACAAGAGGCTGGTCGCCATCCAGAACAGCTACCAGGAGATGGGCTTCGGGACCGAGGAGCTGGGACAGATCATGTACCGCGTCTCGACCAAGGCGGCCGAGGCCCTGGTGCTCAGGCTGGCTCGGAAGGGGTGGTCATGACCAGAGCACAGTGGTTGACCGAGGAGGAGGAGCGGCTGATCCGGGTGCGGGATGAGATCGACTCGATCCTCGGCGTACACGCGGCGCACTGCGTGCGGTGCG
>JAKAWF010000358.1 GCA_021817025.1 bacterium | reverse complement strand
GTGGCTCCGGACTTAGCCATGCCGGAACACGAGATTCTGTGGAAAGTGCCACGCCCGTGGCCTGCTCTGCTCGGATACAACCGGGTGGGCCTCCGCGCCTCCGCGCTCGCTATCGCCCGGTGTGGGCCAGATCCCCTCCTGGCGATCGGCCACTACGGGGCGGGGAGGTCGGTCGCCTTCACCTCCGACCTCGGCCCTCATTGGGCCCCATCGCAATTCACGCACTGGCCCGGATATTCGCGCCTGTGGGCCAATATTGCCAGCTGGGCGGCCGGCGCGAGCGGCCGCGGCGGATTCGATTCCAAGACTCCGGTGCCGGAACTCTAATCCAGGAGAGAACATCTCCCTGGTTCACTCCTCCCGGTGACCTCAAACCAGTCGCGACGGCGATGTGTTGGCGTTGAACTTCCGGTAGCACAGAAGTATTTTGGAGGGCGGCGATGAGCACTAGTCACGATGGGCCAGTTCATGGACTGCGCGCCAATGCCATTGGCTTGGGCGGCGACTTTGTCGTAGCCATCGCGAATGTTGCACCGTCCAGCAGCGTCGCCTTCACACTGGCACTGCTGCTGAGCTTCAGCGGCCTGGCATCGCCATTGGTAGTGGTTCTGGTGGGCGCGATGATGTTCTGTGTTGCCCTTGGGTATGCCAGCATGAACCGGTGGAAGGCGCATGCGGGAGCACCCTATGTATGGGTTGGCGAAGCCGTCTCCCCGGTGGCCGGAATCGGGACCGGTTTGCTTTCGGCGCTGGGCTCTACGCTTTTCAACATCGGCAACATCACGCTGGCGGGTGCCTATCTGCTGTTCGTAGTGGCGCCCAGCACAACTTTTCCCAAGCCGGTGACCTGGTTGATCGCCACCGCGATCATGGGCGGACTTCTCTGGCTGTCGATCCGCGGCGTGCGGCCGTCGGTCTTGGTTCAGACAGCCCTGATTGTGGTGGAGTACGTGTCGGTTACCGCGTTTGTCATCCTGGCTCTCATCCATGAGGCGAGCGGCCATGGGGGGGCGACGCTGCCATCGTTGTCCGACTTCTCATTTAGCAGCAGCCTCGGCGGATTCCGTGGCATGGCGGATGCGGGCGTCACCTGCGCCGTGCTGTATGCCGGGTGGGAGGCCGCGGCGGTCATGGGAGAGGAGTCCAAGAAGCCCCGGCAGAATCCTGGTCGCGCTATGATCACCGGGGTCGTGTTTCTCACGGTCTGGTACACCTTCCTAATCATGGTGTTCCAAGGCATAGCCAGTCATCATGAGATAGTCAGTCACGGGGCGGATGTGCTCGCCTATGCAGGGTCATTGCTGGTTCCCGGGCCGCTGGGGCGGATCCTGCCTTTGGCTGTTTTGATTGCGGTCATTGGCACCACTCAAATCGAGATGACCGAGCCAAGCCGAATCCTCTTCGCCCTGGCGCGGGACCGGTTGCTTCCGAGGTTCCTCAGTAAGGTCCACCAGTCTCACCGGACGCCCTGGGCCGCCTTGGCGGTGCTCGGCGCGATACCTCCGATCTTCCTGATTCCATACTTGGTCAGCGCGTCGGCCAACACCGCCATCAGTAACATCATCAGCTCGGGCGGCGAGCTCTACCTCTTCATGTACTTTGTGATTGCGGTGAGCAGCGTTTGGTTCTACCGCCACCAACTCGCCAGAAGTACCGGAGCTTTCATCTTCGGTGGGGTGCTGCCGCTTGTTGGTGGCCTTCTGATGTTGATCATTGATGTGTATGGCCTAACGACAGAGCCAGGGGTGGTGACCGGTGTGGCTTTGGGGATCATTGTGTTGGTTTACGTGACGGCCTTCCTCATCACCCGTAGTGTGAAGTCCTCGCCATTTCTTGAGGAGCTGGGTCGGCGTCGGTCGGCTGGTCTCCAGGGTCCACAAGAGGAGATGGAACGGGTTGCGGCAGAGCCTGGAGGCGAAGGGCCCTAGGTGGCGTAGCCGCGCGGAAGAGGGATCTCAAGGTGCGGTGCCTCCGGCAGGGGGTGGCCAGTGGGCGGATTGGGCTGGCTCCCTGGGTTCGATGCGGCCGGAGGTGCGGCTGCCTTGGCGATGTGGAGCAGGGCTGTGACCCGGACCGAGGAGCGGGCCTACCCATTGCGACCCACGCGATCAGAGAGGACGGGGGAGGCGCGAGAGCAGTCCAAGAGAATCCTGGTTTGGGCAGATGGAACCACCCAAGCCGCTCGCCCGCTGAACGCTGAGTGCCTCCGTATCATCGACCGCGGGTCAGCAGGTCCACGGCAGCGGACGAGCACGAGTGCGGCGGATCGCCTGGCGCCCCAGTGTGCTTCCGCGTACCCCTCCGCCATGGTCCGAGGTACCAAGTACGGGGTGGGTTGCTTCCACTGCGACCGGACCCGGCAGACCCCTGGGTTGCGACGGCCGACGCCAGTGGGAGCTGGATGGGCGACGTGGCAGGGCTGCCGTACAAGCCGGGCAGTCAGCCGACTGGGGCGCCCCGTTTGCGACGCTCGCCACCAACCGGCCGGGTCGCTGGCCCCTTGAGCGGCTCCAGCGTGATGCGCCACCCGAGGAGGCTGGCGTACCGGGCTAAGCTGCTGTGCTTGGGATCCACACCCCCCCGCTCGAGACGAGCCACGTTGGGTTGTTTGGCGCAGAGTGCAGCCGCGACTCGTTCTTGGCTGAGGCCCTGGCGTTCCCGCTCAGCAGCCAGTTGAAGGACCAAGTGGCGGGTTTCCAACTCCGCTTGCAGCAGCTCGGGGAAATCGGGATTCATCGCCGTGCGCTCCGCGATGAACGCGTCCAGGTCGTCTCGCTTGACCATCGCATTCAGATCCTACCATATCGTCCGCGATATGGTAGGCCGAGTTCGGTCATCACTTGGGCAACGGTTCCTTGGCGGGCCCTGACCGCGTCCACCGGGTCCCTCGCGCGCGCCAATCTGGAGCCGTTGCTCCGCCAGCTCGATGTGACGTCCCCAGGGCTCCTGACACGGGGTAGGAATCGATGCAACGCCAAGCGATTGCACCGTGGAGTTCTGGAAGCCCGAGCGAAGCACTTGGCTGGCATGCCTCTGCTCCCCGTGACCGTTAGCGCGTTTCATGAATTATCTCTCGCTCTGATCGAGACTCGATGCCATCCTGAGTTCAGATCCCTCTGGCCCAACCCGTTATGTCCAGAGACCTGGTCCCTTCGCCTTCTGCCACTTCTTGTTGACCACCTCCAGCGCCAAGAGAACCTGCTGGTACCGTCCCACCTCCGCGAAGAACAACCGGTAAATGGCGGTCCGTCCGCGGATCTCGATCTGCCAGATGTCACCTCCGAGACGGTTGCCATCGGGATGCGCCCGGCCGGCGTTGCGCACCTCAGTCATGACTGCGGCGATGGTGGCCGCGTCCTTGTCGGGTAGGTGTCGGTCCCAGAGGAACTCCCGGACCGGCTCCTGTCCGCTGGCTGTGCGGTAGAACCGCCATTGCCTTCAGGCCCGCTTGGCCCGCTCCATCGAGGAGCTACCTGCCATTGCTTCCGGGGTCGCTCATGGCGACGGCCTCCAGGAACCTGCCCAGCCGGCGGGCCTCGTCCAAGGAGAGATCAGCGGGAAGCTTGAGCTCGGCGAATACCTCGGGGCGGACGGGGATACGTATCACTGAGTAGCTCGTCCTGCTCCTTGACTACTGGCCTTGCCCGATCCGCGCGCGACGGTGTTACCTTGGTCGGTGGCGGACACCAGCCTGAGTTTCCGAGATTGCAGCACCGGAGCAGCAGTTTCCCCTTGTAGTGACAGCGTTTCGAGGCCGCGCGGGTGTATGACCTAACTCGGGCCCCGGCGGGCAGCTGGCCCGAGGCGGGAGTGGTCAGGGGCGGGGTGCATAGCGAGGCAGGTGGAAGACCTCGACAAGGGCATCCTGGGTGGGGCCGGTCTCGGTCAGCATGCGCCGGGCCCGAGGCCTGCCCTTCTCGCCTTGGTAGAGCAGGACGGTCTCGCCGATGCCGGC
>JAKAWF010000357.1 GCA_021817025.1 bacterium | reverse complement strand
GCGATCGGTACGACGTCGCTGTAGCCGGACGATGGATCCTGCAGAAGGCGCACGGGATGGGCCCGGGTGAGCAATCCGGTGGCACTGCAGACGTCCCGCAGGTCAGGATGTGATGCGAACACCGGCAGTGCGCTGCCCCACGGGCATACGTTGGCCCACTCCTGATACTTCTCCAAGAAGGGGATAGAATTGGTGCCCTTCGGGATCGGAGTCCCAAACCCCGGAATGTCCACGATGATGCGGCGGGCGCGAGTCTCTGACTGAGGCGACGTCGGCTGCTCGTCTAGGACAAGATGGATCTGGCACTCCGGCGTCCCCGCTTGGGGGTCCGAGGGGGCTGTGGGGGCGTGACCTGGATCGGACAGTCCTGGTGCCTTGAGACTCGTGGGAGTCTGGTCTTGTACTTCCTGACAATGGCCGCCAGGGGCGTCGACGAACTCCTCGAACAAAGGTGGTTCGACAGCAGACTTCTGGGCGCCCTCCGAATCGTCGCGGTTCTTAGGCCGTCGTGGACGACGTACTGGTGCCCGTGAGGCCTCCTGGGAAAGGCGCTCGACCGCCGGAAGCTCAAGGCGCCGCAGTACCTCTTGGTGTCGTTCTTCCTGATCAAGCCACAGGTTCGTCGCGGCAACCTCTCTCAGTTGGGATAGACCAGAGGACAGCCTCGGTCGTCCTTCGCCCTTGTGCAAAGCGACCCGGAAGTCGAACAACTCGACATCTGGGGGTCCGGAGCCCCGCTCGTGGTCCTCGCCTCGTCGGGCTAGGAGAAGGGGCCAGTCGGGGTCGCACGGACCGCAATCGAAGGAGCTGCCGGCCACCTCACAGATTCCGTTCTCGACGGCCACCAGCTGGAATGAATCAAACTCCAAGAGACGGCGCTGGTCAACCGATAGCGGTCGTACGCGGCCGACGAACCTCTCGGGAGGAACCTCCGAATCGACAGTATGCCATGCTTGGTAGACGTGATAGGAGAGAGATCCTTTGGTCAGGAGGTCGGGTTCAGGCAAGTGAGCCTTGAGACGGGCGTTGAGTCGCTCTACTGGGTTCTGGGCGATCAGCTTCGGATGGAAGGGCTCCAACCCGAGCAGGGCGGCGAATAGCCTGAAGGACTTACCAAAGTAGGCCGCGTGCTGATCGAAAACCAAGATCTTGGGCACTCCGCCCAGGTCGTGGGCTACCAGGCGCAAGGCGCGTTCGGCCACGGCCCCCGACTCTGTGCCAATTACCACCGTGGCGATACGGGCGGGGTACCCGACCGATACCAGGAGAGCGCTCATGAGCCCGTCACGGGTGGCGATCAGGGTTCCGTCGATCCCCATGACCATTCCCGAGCGATTCAGCTCGTAGATATCGTCGGGCGCAGTCTCGTCGAACTCGAGCGGGCCCACGGGCCTGCCCGCCAACAGGCGCAGGCCTCCCACTACATCTGCCTCGGACGCATCCGCCAGATCCGAGGAGCCGTTCAAGAGATGCGCCAGCCAGCGACGGTGGGACTCGGACCAGATGGCGTCCGCTGCGGCGTGTTCCCGGACCCGGTCGGCGTCAAAGGCTGCAGCCAGCGATTCGTAAGTACGGTTGAACGAGGGGCTCGGCTGGACATCCCTCGTCAGAAGGGCTGTATAACCGCGCCGAGGCATCTCTGAGCCCAGCGCCACCCAGCGTGGATCGACCGGACCGCTTGCCCAGAGGTCGAGGCTCTCCAACACTGAGCCCTCCGTTACGCCGAGACGACCCGCGATGTCGGCCACGGACCTGTGTTCGACCTGCCGGAGGTGAACCGCCTGAGCGCCCCTGACTGCTCCGACGACCAAAGCACTGATGACCGGGTCGAGAAGCTCTGCGTCTCGCCTTCCAAGGACCGCCAGGACATCTCGAAGTGCGGCGAGGATATCGGGGAGCACCCGCTCCAGGTCCCAACCCGTACCGCATGGCCAAAGCACCCTGTCTGTCATGGCTGGTAGGGCCCCACGACAAGATTCGGCCGCAGCCGCTTGTAGATCTTTCGATTGCGAATCCGGGTCCCCCTGAGCTTACGTCCAGTGCGAAGGAGGGTGAGGAGATCCCGCATAGCGGCGGGCGAGACCACGATCCCAGTGACACGCTCCAAGTAGACGATCAGGAATCCGCGGCCTTCACCTGCGTGTGAGACAGTGCGTGTCCTCACCACCAGTGCTGCCAGCAACCGCTCGGCACCGCCGAACAAGGCGATACTCTCCGGGGCGACGGGGGCATGGAGCATCTCCGCGCGCGCTCGATGCTGCACGTCAGCCATCCAAGCCCTCAGCTTCGCCTGCGCGGAGTTCCGTTCGTCCCGGGAGCTCCGTGGACCCCGGAGCGGAGATGCGCATGGCGAACCCACAACACCGCCAGGAATCCCCGGCCGCGTCGGCGATCGGTCCAGCGAGCACTCCAGGATCCCATGAGCAGCAGCGGTGGTCCAGATCACCGCCCCTTGGGGTCACTGGTCCGGCTCCACGAGCGGCCACAGACAGTCCTCCGCGAGAACTATGGGGAAGCGCGGCCGGTACTGCTTTTCCGGTTTGTGGGGAGCAGGCCTTCGAGTTGGTCGATCCGGTAGGGATTGGCGCAAGCGGCGGATCCGTCCTTCGTTGGTCTGAGCGCGCACGCAGTGGTTGATGCGTCGGGCCAGCCTCGCACTGCCGGCATCGCGCAGGGATGTCTGCCAGCGCTGGATCAAACAGGCCAGCCGATAGCGTTCGACCTCCGACAGGTCAAGGCCGCTCGCGAACAGATGGGCGTTCATCCGCCTGGACTGGATGCGCTGGCGGCTGGCCGAGTCAGGCTGTAGCAGGGTGCTACTATCGCCCGTCCTCTGGCGCTTCCCGGGGCGACTTGTGGGCGCCCGGCCGAGACCGGACTTCGGCAGCAGCCCCGAGTCTGGCACTCTCATGTCCTCGACTCCGGCTGTCCATTGTTGCCGCCAAGCACGTCAAGGACGCGCCGCAGCTCGCGAGCAAGCATGTGCTTCTGCGTCGCGTCCAGAACTGCAGCCACCCTCTGCAGTTTGTCGAGCACCGCCAGAGCGGTCCGGGGCAACGAGGCGTCGCGCAGGTCCACCTCGTCCCGATCGACCTTATGGACAGCGCGGAAAAAGGACACCCGATGCACCCCGAGGGTGGCTGCGGCGCGGTCTTTTGAGCCCGTGGCGTCGACGAGAGCTTGGTAATGGTATACGCGATCAACTCCTGTCAGCGGCTGACGGACCACGTTCTCGGTCAGCGGTAGCAGGGCACTGAGCTCCTGGCTCAGCGGTGGATACACGTGGCACATAACTTCGTCCCAGGCGAGTGCTCGTACCACCGAGAGGCGGGCGCGTCCCGCGATCAACCGGTAGCTACCGGGCGTCCACTCGACAGCCAGAGGGTGCATCAGCCCCACCGTCCGGACCGAGTGGAGTAGCTTCGGGCGCACCTCTCGGGCGTCCGTTTCGGGCTCGGTCCTGATGAGCGCTACCTGAACGCTGCGGTACTCGTCGCTGATCGGTGGGACCGCGCTCGCAAACTCTGGACTCGTCGACGAGAGCCCAAGGGCCGGATTGCTGGTGACACTTCGAACGGGCCGGCTCGTGCTGGGGCCGCTGTGGTCATGGCCTACGTGATTGGCACTGTCTAGTTCGCGGATATTACCCTCTTGCCCGAGATCGTCACCCTGGAACAGCGAGAGTTGGTCCAGTTGGGTGCCGCCTCGCTGGCGCAGTACTGCTGTCATTGGCGATCCCGCCTGTGCGCGCGAGTTGACTGAAGCTCATGCTCGGCGACCCAGCGTGTCGACCACTCTCTACGGGTTGCCTGTGCCTGGCCAGTGGCATCTTGGTCGTCGCCATCAGCGCCGACTATGGAGGCCGTATGCCATCTGTCAGGAGCGATGGAACACCCACACTCTCGGCACACTGCCTCGTCCCCAGGCACGGAACTGGCGACGAGCGCGACGTCAAGAAGGCCTGGCATGGTGTCTTCAGG
>JAKAWF010000356.1 GCA_021817025.1 bacterium | reverse complement strand
CCCCACATATCGGATACGCTCACCCATGGGGTCGGCCTCCACAACGATGTAGCTCTGCTCGGGGCGAGCTTCGGCCCCTCGAGCAACCTACGGTGCTCGTTGGGCCGGCCCCTACCTCTGCCCTTCCATGATGACTTGGGGCAAGGGGCGATCACGTCGCTGGGCGGGGCTGCCTCATCGACGGAGCAGACCAGGCAGGGGTCCGCGAGTCCCGACCTCGCCTACCTGGAAGCACGCCACCGCCTTCACGCGCGGGTGGAGGATCAGATCAAAGACGCCGAGGACTGCGGACTGGAGACCTTCCCCGACCATAGCTTCCCGGCCAACAGGTCTGGCTCTTTCTGGTCCAGCTGGCTCAAACCTGCCCTTGTGGGCCAACCGCCTCTGCCCCGGCCCTCACTTCCGGCTGGCCTGTCCCAAGCGGCTGCGTTCCCAGCTCCGGCAGGTCGCGGGCCACGAGGGGTCATGGGTTCAAAGTCCGGCCGAGGGGGCCATCCAACGCCTGCGGCGCTCTCCGTTCTGGCTTCCGGGGCGCGCACGGGGCGCTTCTCCCGGGCTGGCCCTGGCTAGGAGCTAGCGCGCTCTTGACCACGTACCCGTCGCTCGAGTCATCATTTCCATCCGTCCTCCGGAGGATCTTGCGAAGGTGCATGACCACCCTTTGGGGGGCCTCTGGACTTCCCGTCGGTGACTGGGTGAGGAGATGAAGCACGAGTCTGGCGACTCGCAGGCAGCCTTGACGGCGGCGGAGCAGATCGACGCCATGGTGGCGCAGGCCGAAGGCTGGAAGAGCCCGACTCTGGCCCGCTTGCGAGACTGCATTCGCCGTGCCGATCCGGGGATTCAGGAAGACGTGAAGTGGAGAAAGCCATCCCGTCCCATGGGGGTCCCGGTCTGGTCGCGCGACGGGATCGTCTGCGTCGCGGACATCCTCAAGAGTGCCGTTAGGCTTACCTTCCCCAAGGGCGCCGCGGTGGACGATCCCAGCGGCATATTCAACACTCGCTTGGACAGCCGGACCGTCCGAGCCGTGGACTTTCGTGACGACGACGAAGTCAATGAGGCCGCCCTTGCCGCCCTGGTTCGGGACGCGGTCCGCCTGAACGCCTCAAGCCGGGGGAGGCGGTGAGCCCAGCTTGGCACTCAAAGTTGATGCGGATGGGGGCCTGCCGCACCAGCTGAACGCCTCCAGACCTCCCACCGTCCGGCGCCAGGCGGACAGCTGTCACGGGCGTCCGAGGGGTCCCGACAAGGATGGGCGCAGCCTCGGGGAACGGATGGGAACCTGGGTTCGACAGGTACGGGTGGACTTTCCCTCTCCGGAGGCCCCATGGCGGCCCCATCCCCAGGTTCCAATCTCAGTCGGGGTCGACCAGCACTCCGTTCCGGGACACCTGGGGGTCGGTGCAGGCCGACAGGTCGAAGCAACACGGCCGGCGCTTACCGCTACTCAACTTGGAGACGCTGACCTCGACCCGGCGCCTGCGGGTGTCGGGGCTGCGGGTAGCGTTCACCCAGCGGACCCATTCCCAGCGCGCCATGGGCGTTATGTCATGCCAGGTTCTGCGCACTCCATCCGGAGCCGAGACCAGCGCCAGCTCGAGGTCAGCGGGCACTGTGGGCTCGGGCCAGCTCTTGGTCGGCTCGATCTCGAGCGTTGCGGCCTGCCCGGCCGTGACTCCGCCGGCAGCCTCCCAGCCGGGATCGACCCTCATCCAGTGGCCCGACCGCCCGTCGGGCTCCACCACGGTCTGCAGTGGGAGCCCGTTGAGGCTCCCGACGACTGAAACCTGCCCGCGCGATGGCAGCTTGGCGCTCTCGGTGGCGGGCAGGCGGATCACGCCCGACCCGTTGATGCTCTCCACCCGGGCTTGGAATCGGGACATGGCCATGCCATTCTCCGTCGGTAGGCGCTGTCGGAAGGAGGATTGTACCCGGCGGGGTCAGCCGAGGCGGCTCCCCGGATCCCCGGGCGGTGGTCGTGAGGGGATGGGTGACGGGGCCAACCCTGGCGATGTGGGACTCGCCCGGGGCATGAGGACGGCGCTGGCCATGGGAAGCCAGGCAGAATCCCTCGCCTCGCGGGCCGCTGGTCGGGGAGACTCCGATCAGGGCCGCCCCCGGCCAGTAGCGTGGGGAGCCACCCGAGGCTGGGAGGAGTGCCGACGTGATTCTTCCTAAGATCCGCGATCCCCGCCTCGTGACCATCCGCCGTGGGGGGTGCTGACCGATGACGATCATCACTTGCTGGCCATCTGGGCGGCTAGCTGCGCGGAACACGTCTTGGAATACTTCGAGTCGGCCCGACCCGACGACCCAAGACCCCGCGCGGCCATCGAGGCCGCCCGTGCCTGGGCCCGTGGTGAAACGCAGATGACTCGGGCCCGGGCCGCTGGTGGACATGCCGTGGCAGCGGCGCGGGACCTGCGGGCGCCCCGCGCCAAGCCGCATACGCCGCCGGCCAGGCGGCTGTCGTGGCCCACGTCGCAGCCCACGATCTGGGAGCGGCGGCTTATGCCAACCGGGCCGCGCGGGCGGCGACGGTCCGATGGTCCGTGCGCGTATCACGGGCTGCGGAGACCTGCCCGTAAGAGCGCCGGTCGGCCGCCGCCGGGTGGGTCGCGGCTACACCGCTCGGGGCAGCACGGTCCCGACGGTGGCTATCGCCCCCAATGCGGTTGCCGGCAGGGGATGGGTTCGGGACAGGCGCCCGCCGGCGGCAAATGTTGTCTGTGATAACCTTTTTGCGTGGCAACTAAACCCGTGGGCCAGCGGTGACCGCGGGACAGCCCGCCGGGGCCGACCCCGAGCTCACCGGCGAGGCGGAGCGGCTCCGGATGGTGATGACCCGACTTCGCCGCCAGCTGCATCGCCGGGACACCGGGGGGCTCAGCATCGAGCTCTACTCGGCGCTGGCGACCGTGGTGTTCCGCAATGGGCTTTCGATGGGCGAGCTGGCCCTGGCGGAGCACCTCCCCCCATCCGCCGCCACCCGTCTGGTCGATCGCCTCGAGGAGGCGGGGCTGGTGTTGCGCCGTCCCAACTCCCGGGACCGTCGGGGGGTGCTCCTCGAGGTCACCCCGGAGGGGCGCCAGCGGTTGGCGGAGCGCAAGCGAACCGACAACCTGTGGCTGGCGGATCGTCTGGGCCGCCTGACCCGAGAGCAGCGCGCGACTGTGAGCCAGGCCCTTGATGCCCTGGAGGCGGCGGTGCTCCGCGACCCTCATTCCAGTGAGGTCCCGGCTGCCGACTCCTCAACGCCGGCCCTTCCGGAGCCCCTAGCCGAGGTTGCGTCGTGAGCCCGGGCGTCCGCCCTCCGAAGGTGTGCCACGGGACGGCCGAACACGGAGCGCGGGTGCGGGATGACTGACCAGGACGACGTGATCACCGTCCGGGGGCTGGTGAAGCGCTACGGGCCGGTGGAGGCGGTGCGGGGGATCGACCTGGACGTCCACCGCGGCGAGATCTTCGGCTTCCTGGGACCCAACGGGGCGGGCAAGTCCACCACCATCTCCATCCTCTGCACCCTGGTCGAGAAGACGGCGGGCTCAGCCACCGTGGCCGGATGGGACGTTGCCCGCCATCCCCAGGAGGTGCGCTCGCGCATCGGCCTCGTGTTCCAGGACCCCTCGCTGGACAACCAGCTCACGGCGCGGCAGAACCTGTACTTTCACGCGCTGGCCTACGGAGTGCCCCGCCGCCAGCGCTCGGAGCGGATCCGGGCGGCGCTGGAGATGGTGGGGCTGGAAGATCGCGCGGACGCGCAGGTGATGACCTACTCCGGGGGGATGAAGCGCCGGCTGGAGATCGCCCGGGGAGTGCTCCACCACCCCGAGGTCCTCTTCCTCGACGAGCCCACCATCGGTCTCGACCCCCAGACCCGCGCCACGGTCTGGGACCACCTCCGGGAGATCAGGGTCCAGACCGGCACCACCATCTTCATGACCACCCACTACATGGAGGAGGCGGAGTGGTGTGATCGGATAGCGGTCATCGACCAC
>JAKAWF010000355.1 GCA_021817025.1 bacterium | reverse complement strand
CGGTCGCTCTCCAAAGCCGGGACTAACCCGAGAACTCGGAGCTGGCGAACTCGGTGCGGTCAGGAGCTGGCGATTGGGCATGCACCGCCGGTCACCGGAGGCCATGGTGGTCTCCGCTGGGGGGGGGTGCTGGCTCACCCTGGAGAGGAAGGCCTGCGACATGTCGCAGGTCACCGACACCACGTGCTCTGGGTCGCCAAGGTGCGCACTGGGGCCCACCACGATGCGCTCCCGGTTCCCGAGTCGCGACCCTCGGTGGCGAAGACCACCCGGGTCCAGTCCAGGTCCATGAAGGTGCTGACGTAGTCCTGCCCCCGTCGGACCGAGGTCTCGCCCAACCCCACCCGGGTCTCCGGGAACAGGTCCAGCCCGGCTCTGGCGGCGGCCACCTGGTGCTCCAAATGCCCACAAAATCCAGGTGTCTCTCTCCCCCACCACGCGTGAGATCGCGGCCACCGGCATGTGCGGGGCGAACTCCAGCAGGAGGGCCTCGAACTATCGGGTGAAGTCGCTCTCCGCCCTTGCCCAGTGCACCTCCGCCTGCAGGACCCGTGGTCGGAACAAACCACCCTTGGGCCCGTGGCGTGAAGGTGGGCCCGGTGCTGGAAGAAGTCCAGGTGCCACCAGGTCATGTGCCTGGTGTCGTGGACCGGACAGCCCAGCTCATCCCCCCTCGGGGCAGGAGAATCGCTGTCTTCGAGAAAACCCCGCGGGGAGGTTCAGCTCCACCCGCCAGGGGACCCCAGCCCCCGGGCCGCCTGGAACAGCCCGATGTTCTCCGTGCCGCCGCCTCCAACCAGCACCAACACCATCCACCTGAACGCCACCGGCACCCAGCGGCTACCACCCTCCCTTACCCGCTCGCAACAGCGAGGAACCGTATTGGGCCGCAGGCCCGGCCAGGCACGACCGCTCCAGCGCATGGCTCACGGATCCAACGCCGACCCGCCTAGTGGCCGGTCAGGGATTACAGTGGGCGCAGTAGGTGGCATCCGCTCGCCCTTCCACGGCCACACTTTCACCGTGCCCGCACCCCGGGCAACTCTCGGTGCGGCTCCGGGCCAGCTCGGTGGGGCGTCCGCAGAGCTCGCAGGGAAGACCCGGCTCGTGACTGACCGAGCCGAAGCCCGGGGCTCCGCAGGCCGGGCAACGGCGTCGAAGGCGGGCGGCGAGACGAGTGGCTGCCTCAGCAATCACCAGTCGGCGAGTGGGGCAGAGGTGGGCCCTGAGATCGGTCTCGACCACTGCCAGGTGGTCCTTGGACGCGCCCGCAGCGCTCCGCACCGCGGACCACAGGGTCGCTGGGTCGCGGATGGCCTTGAAGATCCGCGAGTGCCCCCCGTCACCGGGCCGGCAGATCAGCGCCTGCTCTGGGAAGCCGACTCGGCGGCAGAACTCGCCGAGTTCGGTCTCGGCCTCCGCGCCCACGGTTATGCCGGCGGCGGCGGTCTCCAGTCCCAGGGCCCCCTCGTGCACCGTCAACCCGAGCCTGTCGTCCACCAGGACCACCAGCTCCACATCTGCTGTCACGAAGGGGATCTCCGGGTGAGGGCCGAAGCTGCCTTCGGAGGCAAGGCCCGCGTCGAGCCCAGTAGCGGCCATCGCCGCCCGCGCCTTGCGCTTTGCGACCTCAAGGGGAGGGCCCTTGCGGGGAACCTCGCCGGTGAAGGTGCCGAAGGCGTCGGTGTCCACCTCCGCCACGACCACCTCCAGACCAAGTGGTGCCAGGGCAGGACCGATCAGCTCCAGCTTGCCGTGGCGCGTGGCCAGCGCCGCAGCTCGCCCGGAGTACGCCGGGACGGGCTCGCTCACTGTCCCTGGCCGAGGGAGTATCCAGGCACTCCGTCAAAGGTGAACAACCCCTCGGTCTTGATGAACTCTAGGCCCAAGTCGCCCAGCCGACTCAGCAGCCCTACGGCGTCTCCGGTCGTCAGCTCCCGCCCCGGGTCCGGGGGCTGGAACCGGCAGCGCCAGTGGTCAACACAGTAGGTTTCGGCCAGCCCATCGGGGTAGACCTTTTGTCCCCTGTTGGTGATCATCGCCAGCCTCAGGCCGGTGCCAGCCGCCGCTTCCAGACGCCCTGCCAGGTCCTCTATGGAGCCAACCCATTCGACGAACACGTCGATCCCCACCTGGGATTTGACCGGCCTGGCGCGGGGGCGCACCTCGACCTGAATCGGCCCGAGCTGGTCAGGGTAGATAGCTGCCTTCAGCTGACGCGGCGCTTGCCCCAGCCGGCAGATCACTGAGGAGGCGAAGTCTCGGGTGCCGACCCGGGCCCGTGAGCACTGGGGGTCGTACATGTCAGCGGTGTGGATGCCGTCCTCGACGGTCCTGAGCCAGGCATTGTGGACCAAGGTCGCGGTCTGAGCCTCGCCCAGGTGGACCAGCATCTGGACAGCGGCCAGAAGGAGTCCTGATGGGTTGGCCAGGTCGCGGCCGGCGAGCAGCGGCGCCGACCCATGGATGGCCTCAAACATCGCCAGCCCCGCTCCGAGGTTGGCGCTGGCCGCCATCCCCACCGAGCCCGCCAGCTCCGCCGCGACGTCCGAGATTATGTCCCCGTAGAGGTTGGGCAGGACCACCACGTCGAAGGCCGAGGGGTCCGCGGCCAGCCGGGCGGTGCCGATGTCGACAATGGAGTGGGCGGCCTCCAGCTCAGGGTACTCGGAGGCGACCTCCTCAAAGATCGCATGGAAGAGGCCGTCGGTAAGCTTCATAATGTTGTCTTTGGTGAAGCAGCTCACCCGCTGGCGGCCGTGGCGGCGGGCGTACTCAAAAGCGTACCGAATGAGTCGCTCGGTCCCGGGGCGGCTGATCAACTTTAGGCACTGGACCACATCGGCGGTCTGGCGGTGCTCGATCCCGGCATAGAGGTCCTCCTCGTTCTCTCGGATCACCACCAGATCCATGTCGGGGTGGGCAGTGCTGACGAACGGGGCGTATGTGGGGCAGGGCCTGACGTTGGCGAACAGCCCTAGCGCCTTCCGGATGGTGACGTTCACGCTCTTGTAGCCCCCCGCCTCCGGGGTCGTGACTGGAGCCTTGAGGAGCACCTTGGTCCGACGCAGTGACTCCCAGACCGAGGGAGGCACGCCTGAACTCATCCCCCTCCGGTAGGCGGCGGCTCCGACCTCGACCTCTTCCAGCGCCAAGCGGGCATCGGCGGCCTCCAGGATCGAGAGGGTCGCCTCCATGATCTCGGGGCCGATCCCGTCTCCACGGGCTACGGTCACCGGGATCCGGTGTGAGCCGACGGTCCCTGCCGGGGAGTCCGACTCGGCGGATCGGGCGTCCTCGCCGCGGCCCCCGCTCCTGAATGTTGCCGTCGGCACTATGGGAGTAGTCACAAGAGCAACCATAGCAGAACTGCGATTCGCGTGTCGCACGTCGTATTTTGGCGGCCGAGCCCTGTTCCTCCGCAACAGAATTCGCGATCTCTGCTACCATGCCCGCGTGGAGGCTCCCCGGGAGCAGACTCGCGCCCAGAGGCCCTGGACCTTTCTCACTAACCATGGACACGTCCTGGTGTGCATCGCGCAGGACCACGGCGTCAGAGGGCGGGACATCGCCCAGCGGGTAGGGATCACCGAGCGGGCGGCGCAATCCATCATCGCCGATCTCGTGGCCGCCGGGTACGTGCAACGGACCAGGATGGGGCGCCACAACCACTACCAGATAAACCCCGACCTCCCGGTCCGCCACCCGGTGGAGCAGCCCCACCGCGTCGGAGAGTTGCTCGCGGCGGTTGCGGAGCACCAGGAGCCCAGCCGGGGAGGCTGAGTGGTCATACGCCTGGCGACGTCCCGAGCCAAGTGAAGTGATTGGCGAGGCCAGACCTAGTGGCTTACTTCTGAATTACTAAGCCGAACGTAAGTAGAGCAACCTTTAGGCGACCAAACGTGGTAGCCTCGGATGGTGCGAGAGAACGACGGGCGTAAGCTGGATCACCAGACTTTGGAGCAGGTTCGGCTTCGAACCGTCGAGCAGATTCGGGCGGGCACCAGCCCC
>JAKAWF010000354.1 GCA_021817025.1 bacterium | reverse complement strand
ACAGACACGCATTCTCGGCACACAGAGCATCCCACTCTCGGCGTGGAACAGCGAAAACGTCATCAGGGACCATAACTGCAATGTGGAGAGAAACGTCGATGGTGGATGAAACTGCCCTCACTCATACGCCAACCTGCCCTCCTCGTGCAGCGGGGTTCGCCCTACCCCCTACCGATACTGGTTCCAGCCCCCCTGAATGGACACCTGCCGAGAGATGCGGAGCATCTTCCCTTCGCATGCTCACGCAGCCTGCGAGGTCGGCCGCGGCCCCATCCCACCCAGTGATCCGCGCCGCAGCGCTCACACGGCCCGCGGGTGGGGAGTGTTGATAGGCCCGTTTCGATCTTCGACCAGCCTCCAGAGACGAGCCGGGAAGCAGGCTCTGGAGGCCTCTTCCTTTCTGGTCGAGTTTACGGCTGACGAGTCGTATCACAGACCAACCAAGGCGGACTCGATCTCGTCCTTGCGGGCATACAGCCAGTCCATCGCCTGGTAGGCCACATCCGTGTGGGCACCGGCCAGGCTGAGATCGACGCCCATGGTGTTGTCCGCCCACCAGGTGCCGTAGGCGGCCTTGGACGCGGGCTCGACCACCTGGGAGACGACAGGGGCCAGAGCGGCGTTCCGCTCGGGGCAGGCCGGCCCGAGGAGCTCGGTCAGCCCGGTTCGCTGGGCCAGTCCCCACACGGCTGCGACCGCCCCGTGGGGCAGCGAACGGCTGATCTCGGAGTCCGAGCCGAACGGGGTGAGCGTCTGGCCCTGAGCACCGCCCGCGCCGCTTCGATGGCTGGATCGGGGAGAGCGGAGAGAGTGGCCAGGGTCTCGTCCTTGCCTTGCCGTCCTCGCGGTAGGAACGCCGCAGCGGATGGGCGGTGTGGACCCGGTCCTTGTACTGACGACGGGTGGCCGCCACGTGCATGGCGCCTGGCTTCTGGGTCACACGGCCGTTGCGGCACACGGCTAGGCCAATGTCAAGCCGTCCAGTGACTGCGTGACTACCTCCAGCCTATCCTGATGCTAGAAAACGTCGGCCACTACGCCCAAGTGCCCATTGACCATCCGTAACTTCAGCCTAACTATGGGCGGTCGCGCGGCCAGCGATTCCAGCGCCGAGGCCGGTCCACCCGGTCGCCGGCCCTCCGCCCGGTCCGGCAGTTCAGCTCTCCAGCAGGCGGGCCAGGCGGCCGGGATCGGCGCCCTCGACCTCGAACACCTTGGTGCGGGAGCGATCTCCGGAGAGTAGCCTGATCGAGCAGCGACCGACCAGGAAAGCCTCGGCCAGAGCCTCCTGAACGGCCCGGTTGGCGCGGCCGTCCACCGCCGGCGCGGTCACCCACACGCCCAGCACCGCTGGCTCGCCCGAGCCGTACCGTCCGCCCACCGCCGCCCGGCGGGAGCCGGGATGGACGCGCACGGTCACTCGCATGGAGACAGGATGACCGGTCCGCCGCCCGGCCGGAGAGGGGGTGCCGCCCTGGCGGCACGGAAACGGCGACAGTGTTCCAAGGTGAACAGCCGGCGGCCAGCCCGCTCGAGGGCCCCCGGCTGTTCCGGTCATCGTCCAAGGCGGCGCCGCTCAAGCGGGCGAGTGGCGGGAAGGCGATCTCGACATCGAGGCGGGGTCGGCGCCCTGCTCAGCACCTCAGGGCCGAGATGCTGAGATGGTGAGCTGTCATCTGAGTGGTGCCGGGGGCGGCCGGGCTCAGCCACCAGAGCTGCCCGCCCACCAAGGTCAGCGGCGTGAAGCTGGCCGAGGCGAAGGTGCCTGCCGGGGCGCTCCGAACCGGGTACCAGGCGTGTCCCCCCGGCAGGAGCAGGTCCAGGCGTCATCGCCGTTGCCGCTGCCCCGCTGGCCCGAGACCAGCGGCGCCCCGTCCGGAAGCAGGGGCAGGCCCCCCGCACCGGGATTGAAGCCGTAGGTTCCCCGAGGAACGCCCGGCAGCGCCGGGAGGCCCACCGGCTGCCAGGTCTCGCCGGCGTTGGAGGAGCGCAGCAGGAGGTACGGCGAGGCCGAGTCCGCCAGCAGTGCTTCGGTGGCCGAGAGCGGCGCCAGCTGAGCCTGGGCGCAGGCGTCGACTTCTGACGGCCACACCGGGGTGGACCAGGTGCGTCCCTGGCCGCCCGAGCGCATCTGGGCCTGGATGGTGCCGTTCATGGCACAGTTGCCGGGCAGGTAGGGCCCGAAGGTGAGGCAGGGCCCGGTCGTGGGGCACGAGAGCGGTGCCGAGTTCCACTGGCGGCCCCCGTCGGCGGTCGTCTCGGTGAGCTGAGCCGGCAGCGTGAAGATCCCCGTGCCGGGCAGGCCGCCGGCGGACCCAGTCGGAGCAAACAGCGCCACGACCGCGGTTCCCCGGTAGCGGAAGCCGCCGAAGGTAATGGCGGTGGCCCCGGCGGGCACCGGCACCAAGTCCCAGGTGCGGCCGGCGTCGGTGGTGAAGAGTGCGATCTCCCCCAGCTGCCCTCCCTCGGCAGGGGTGTTGACCAGAAACGAGGCGAAGAAGGAGCCCGACCCGCTCCCCGCGACCGCCAGGCCGGTGCATTCGGGAGCCGGGGATCCGGTGCTTGAGTAGATGGGCACGCCCGCCCGCTGGAGTGCCGCGGCGACCCCGACGGTGGGGATCGACATCTGCCCGCTGGGAGCGGAGATCTCAATCGATCCCGGCTCGCACCAGGCCACCTGCGACAGGGCCGACCCGTTGGCCGAGATTGGCGCCAGGCCGTCGCCGGTCTCCGCCAGCGGTCGGGCCCGGCCCAGGCTGGCGAAGCTCGGCAGCGCCACGACCGTGAGGGCGGCGTGGCCGACATCGACCAGCTGCGCTCTGGTCCGGGCGGCCGGAGACGTCACCTCCGCTCCTCCGGGCCGGGCGGCACCGATCTCCAGCTGAAAGACAAACGGCTGATCGGAGCCGATGACCGAGACCAGATGGGCCCGGCCGGTCACCCGCAGCACGTCCCCCGGAGCGTCAGCTGCCGGGCGGACCTGGAGGCCCACACAGGAGCCCGGCCCCGAGCACGGGGAGTGTGAGCCAGCCAAGAGCTTGAAGGTGGCCGATCCCTCGGCGCCGCCGAGGCCGCAGCCCTTGGTCGATTCGAGGCATTCGACTCCGATCCGGTAGGAACCAGGCACCGGTTGGAGCACCCGAGCCGGGCCAGCCTCGGCCCAGGGGACCGCGGGCACGACCAGTTGCATCACGAAGCGGGTCGAAGAGCTCCAGTGCGGGACCACTCCCTGATACTGGAGCCCATCTTGGCAACCGTCCCAGCAGAGGTTGGAAAAGCCGGTCCCGGTCCCCAGCAGTGCCCGCATCACGCCAGTCACCGTCACTTCGGTCCCGGGACGACCGGAAGCCGGTGCCAGGGAGAGCCGGACCGGAGGCCCGGCCCTCGGCGCCTTGGACTGGCTCCCAGCCGCTAATGGGGACATGCGAGAGCCGAAGGCGAGTCAAGAAGTAGTAGTAGAAGCTGGGGAGAGGGGTCCGGGGCCAGCTTGGAACTCGACGTCGGTGGGGTTCGCTCCGAGCCGGATGATGTCGCATTGCCGCAGGCGCTGAGCAGAAGGCCACTCAGAACCACCACCACGATGCCGACCACCAGCCGTCGGCGCGGAAGCCGGACGAGGACCGGCCGCCGAGGGAACCGCCCGCGCACCACCTCCTGGCTCCTTCTGTGCGCTGCTCCAGGCCTGCTGTCTACACGTTCCAGGCCGCGGGAAAGTTACCGCTGAGGGCGGGGCATGCGAGCGGCGGGCTCCTGCGCCGAGCCCGATCTTCCCCAGTCGCCACCGGCGCCCGATGGGCCCGGCCCATGTCCAAGCCGGAACTGCCAGCTCCCCGCGGCGGCAAGACCCCTCAGATCGGCTCGAAACGGGCCGCGAAGTGGCGCAGCGCAAGGGGTTGCGAACAGTTGCTCGTACGATGCGGTATAGTGAGCAGAGATGAACTTGAAGGAGTGGGCGAGGCTACAGGGGATTCACCCAGTGACCGCATACCGGTGGTTCCGGGATGGGAAGCTGCC
>JAKAWF010000353.1 GCA_021817025.1 bacterium | reverse complement strand
CGGCCCGGTTGACCGCTCCGGTCTTCGTCGACTTCTGCCGGCGACTGCTGCACGACGTGGGTCGGCCCGTCTTCCTCATCGTCGACAGTCACGCCGTTCACCGTTCCAAGGCGGTCGCCCGCTACGTAGAGAGCACCGAGGGCAAGCTGCGTCTCTTCTTTTTGCCGCCATACAGCCCCCAACTCAATCCCGACGAATGGGTCTGGCGCAACGTGAAGGGGCACCGATTGGGCCGCAGCCAGTTCGCAGGACCGGATGACCTCCGCCGCAAGGCCCTGTCAGCTCTCCGCCGCCTGCAACGGCTCCCCGCACTCGTGCGAGGCTTCTTCCACGATCCCGATCTGCGGTACATCCTGGAATGATGTTGCTTTACTTACTTTCTGATTAGGCTGCGAATCGTGGTGCCACCAGGGCAGGTGATCCGGACGGTCGTGCTCGACTTTGCTCCCGCGAGTAGGATGCCTCTTCCTATCACTGTGGACACGAGGAGACTGTCGGCCCTCGGGGCCGTGGTGCTCTGGGTGAGCCCGAGGGCGCTGAGGCACTCCAAGACTCTCACGATGCAATGGCGAACTCCTCATTCCGGCAATTGGTGGCTCACGGTGGAGTTCGTATTGGACATCCCTACTCTCCAGATATCGGGAGAGGATGGTCTGCACCTACTTGGTAAGTTGGCCGTGCGCCCGGCGGCGGCCGCATAGGTGTCACAGCGAGGAGTGACCGCTCCAGGGTTGCGGGAGACTCCTGTCGCGTGCCGCAGGCTGGGCCTCTTGCTGATCCGGGTGGCTGAGATCCGCCGGGGCTCCAGCCACTGCCAGCACTCCCTGCTGATGGTTCGTTGCAATATCAGGGTCTGCCCCTTTGTGCTACCCTGTGCGCACCATGAGTAACTCAGTGGGCATCAGGGAGTTGCGCCAGCAGGCGAGCGTCATCCTCAGACGGGTGACCGCCGGAGAGACCATCGAGGTCACTGAACACGGCCACCCAATCGCCCGGATCGTGCCCCTCAACCCAGGGGTGCTAGACCAGATGGTGCTCGAGGGTAGGGCCACCGAGAGAGCGGGAGACGTCCTGGACCTGCTCGATGAGCTCGGACTGCCGGCGGAAGGGGTGGGGAAGATGCTCCCGTCCGAGGCTGTCTCTGAGCTGCGATCCGATGAGCGGTAGGGTCGCGTATCTGGACAGTTCCGCGTTTGTCAAGCTCGTGGTCGCCGAGCCAGAGTCCGCGGCGCTGCGCCGCGTTCTGAGCCGGTGGCCCGATCAAGCGTCATCCACGCTGATCCGGACCGAGGTGGTCAGAGCGCTCCGGCGCTCGGGCAATGGCCACCTGGTGGGGCCGGCGCGCCGGCTGATCGCCGCCATGCGGCTCGTGCGTCTGGACGAGCCAATGCTCGATCGCGCGGCCGAGCTGGAGCCTGGGCATCTGAGAACTCTCGACGCCATCCACTTGGCGACGGCCATGGCGATCGGACCGGATCTTGGGGTCCTCTTCACCTATGACGACCGGCTTCAGTCGGCAGCCAACGCGAGTGGACTGGTAGTCGCGGCACCTTCTTGACTCGTAACTCGAGCGAAGCGGGACGCCGGTGCCCAGGTCATGCCCATCGCAACCGAGTGCCCTGAGCTGCCCCGGACCGAGGGTGCGGGCCGGCTGCGCCGAGGGGTTCGTCCACCCTCGCCGGCTAGGACATTCCCTACGGGCGGCGCCTGGCCAACCCAGGAGTGGCCTTGGGCTCCGAGCTGCCGCCGTCACCGGATCAGCGGTCTGGACCCTCGTGGGCAGGACAGCCAGCGGGCTGGTCTGGGCAGCTCAGGCGCTGCTCATCGTGGTCGGAAATGGGGAAGACCTCCCCGAAACCGCGCCCAACTCGCCGAGCCGAGAGGGCCGCGACAAGGACGCCGCCCTGGGCGGGCCCCTCCCCACCCGGAAACTTGTGGGCCTCCTCCCTGCCCCGACCACCGCCCAACTGATCCGCGCCACGCTGCTGGCTGAGTGAGGAGACACCCCGGCCCGGAGCCGAGGCTCAGGTGAGCGGCACCGGCCCTGCTATGCTGGGTGGGCATTCGCAATTTGGCGATGCGGCCTCTTGGTGATACCTCGCCCCGCTGACAAAGCGGCGTCCTCGAGAAGCGTGCTTACAGCGAAGTCGGCGAGGGCGCATTGGGGCCATGGGCCCGGGAACACCCACATGAATCCATTCGAACAGCTGGGAGTGCGCGCGCGCACTCTGGAGAACCTGCGGCGCCAGGGCCTGGACACCCCGACCCTGGTGCAGACGGAGGCGCTGCCCCTCCTCATCGAGGGTAGGGACTGCGTCATCCAGTCGCCGACCGGATCGGGGAAGACGCTGGCCTTCCTGATCCCCATGTCGGAGCACCTCGACGGGCATCAGCAGAGCCCTCCCCGGGCCCTCATCGTGACCCCCACCAGGGAGCTGGCGACCCAGATCGGAGGTGTCCTCAGCCGTCTCGACCCGCGACTGCGGCAGGCCCTGGTCTTCGGGGGAGTCGGCTATCAGGGCCAGATCAACCAGCTGCGGACGGCCGACGTCGTGATCGGCTGCCCGGGCCGGCTGGTGGACCTGGCGGAGCGAGGTGCCGCCCGGCTGGGCGCGGTGCAGTACCTGGTTTTGGACGAGGCGGACGAGATGCTGGACGCCGGGTTCGCCAAGGATGTCGAGAAGCTGGTCGAGCGGACCAACCAGCGCACCACCAGCAAGTCCCGGCAGACGGTCCTCGCCTCCGCCACCATGCCCGACTGGGTGACCAAGATGGCGGCTCGCCATCTGAAGAGCCCCGGAAGGGTGGCCGTCGAGCCGCCGGAGGAGGTGGCGCTGGAGCACGGCCTGGTGTCCCTTCCACGGGCCGGCAAGGTGGCCTACCTCAGCCAGCTGCTGGCCCATTCATCCTCCACCATCGTGTTCCACCGCACCAAGCACGGGACCAAGAAGCTGGCCCGTGACCTGAGCCTGCTGGGACACCCCACGGCCGAGCTGCAGGGCAACCTGTCTCAGGCCGCCCGTGATCGCGCGCTGGCGTCCTTTCACCGCCGCGAGGCCAAGGTGCTGGTGGCGACCAACGTTGCCGCCCGTGGCCTCGACGTCAAGGACGTCAGCCTGGTCGTCAACTTCGAGCTACCGGACACCGCCCAGTGGCTGACCCACCGGGTGGGGCGAACCGCCCGGAACGGGGCCCACGGCCGAGCCCTTACCTTCCTGTCAGAGGACGACTCGGTGAAGTGGCGCAAGCTCCGCCGCGAGGGGGCCCCCGCTCTGCGGTTCGTGGACCCCGCCCAACTCATCGCCACCGGAGACCTGCGCTACCTGGCTGAGCCACCCCGCGGAGCCAACCTGTCCCCCGCGACTGCACCGTCTCCCGGGGGAAGAGCCCAAGGAGCGAGACCCCGCGGGCGGCGGAACTTCGGGTCGGGGCCGTACCGGGCCCAGGGGCGGCCCGGGCCTAGGGGGGACGGGGTCTCGCGCTGACCGTCCGCGTCCCCTGACTCGTCCCAGCCCGGGACGGGACGGACGCTGCCAGACCGCCACTCCATCACCGGGCGGCGCCGCCGACCACAGCTTCTGGCCAGCGCGGCTGACGCCCCGGGCAGGCATGCGGGCAGGGCGGGCTGAGTCGCGCATGGTCATCCGGTGCCTCTGGGATCGGCGCGGGCGGACGCCGCGGTCAGGTGACCCCCGGGGGAGGGCGCCAGGGGCATTCCCAACTCCGAGGTTCTGCCGCTCCCCGTGCCCCCCTCTACCGACCCGTCACCCGAAGAGCTCGGCCGCCAGCCGGAGCAGCGGCGGGGGGCCGCTCACCATCAGCAGGGAGGGCAGCCCCTGCCGCCACACTGGTGCCTCCTCCCTGATCTTGGCGGACGGGCCGACCAGCGCCACCGCCTCCACCAGCCGGGTGGGGACCGCGGCCACTGCCTCCGCCCGCCGGCCCTCCAGATACAGGTCACGCACCCGGGTCGCCTCTCCCTCGAACCCCATGCGGGCGAAGAGGTTGAAATGGAA
>JAKAWF010000024.1 GCA_021817025.1 bacterium | reverse complement strand
CAGCTCGGAGTAGCGGCGGTCGGAGAGATTGGTGAGCTCTGTGCCCTCGAAGGTGACCGAACCGCTCTGAGCGAGTCCCTCCGGCAGCAGTCCCATGATCGCCAGCGCCACCATGGTCTTGCCCGATCCCGACTCCCCGATCAGGCCCACCCGCTCCCCGGGGTCGATCGAGAAGCTGAGCCGACGCACGACCGGGATCCCGCCGGCGTCGACCGCCAGCTCCCGAACCTCGAGCAACGTCAACGGCGTTCTCTCAGGATGGGGTCGAGGAGGTCGCGCAGGCCGTCTCCCAGAGTGTTGAAACCCAGCACGCTGATGGCGATCGCCAGGCCCGGCCAGACCGCGAGCAGCGGATCCTGGTACAGATAGTTCTGAGCGTCTTCCAGCATCCCGCCCCAGGTGGCGGTTGGCGGAGGCGTTCCCAGCCCCAGGTAGGAGAGGGCCGCCACCGCCAGCACCGTGACCGAGAGCAGCAGCGAAGCCTGCACGATTATGAAGGGCAGGATGTTGGGGATCACGTGGCGACGCAGGACGGCCGTGGGAGACCTGCCATAGGCGCGAGCCGCCAGCACGTACTCGGTGCCCAGCACCGAGAGGGCGGCGCTCCTGGTCACCCTGGCGAAGGATGGGATGGACGCGATCCCGATCGCGATCGTCGCGGTCGCGGTGGAGGCCCCGAATGCGGCCACCAACGTGATCGCGGCCAGCAGCGCGGGGAAGGAGTAGATCAGGTCCGCCCCGCGCATGATCAGCTCGCCGGTGTTGCCGCCGCGGGAGGCCGCGATCAGGCCGGCTGGGATGCCGATGAGCCCGGCGATGAGGACCGCCCCGACGCTGGCCAGCAGGGTGATGTCCGCCCCGGCCATGAGCCGGGAGAGGACATCCCGACCGTACTCGTCGGTGCCCAGAGGGTGGGCCAGGCTGGGAGCCAGGAACTCCTTGCTGGTGGCGACGGTGAGCGGACCGTAGGGGGTCCAGAAGATGGCCACGATCGCGACCAGGACGATCACCCCCACCACCAGCCCCCCCATGGTCGCGCTCGGGCTGCGGCGGGCGAGCCGCCACAGCAGTCCGACCCGGCCGCCGGCAGGGGTGATACCGCTGGCCGAGGCCACGCTCATGATCCCAGCCCGATCCGGGGATCGACCAGCCGGTACAGGATGTCCACCAGCAGGTTGGTGAGCACCACCACCGTGGCCACCAGCATGACGATGTCCTGGACCATGATCAGATCGCGGTTGGCGACGCTTGACAGCAGCAGGCTGCCGACCCCGGGGAGGGTGAAGACCGCCTCGATGACGACCGCGCCGATGATCAGCCCCGAAAGCTCCAGGCCGAGCACGGTTATCACCGGGACCGCGGCGTTGCGGATCCCGTGCCGGACCAGGGCCTGGCCGGTGCGCATCCCGGTGGCCCTGGCGGTGCGCAGGAAGTCGGCCCTCAGCACGCCCAGCACCGCGGTGCGGGTGTAGCGCGAGAGGATCGCGCCCTCCACCAGGCCCAGTGAGATCGCGGGCAGCACCAGCGACTGGAGCGCCCCCGGCACGCTGGTCGACCAGGCCACGAAGCCGCTGGCGGGCAGCAGTCGCAGGTCCACCGAGACCACGATGATGAGCAGGATTCCCAGCACGAAGTTGGGGATGGCGATCCCCAGCTGGGCCCCCGCCGAGAGCACGACGCCGGAGCGGTGCCGGTGCCGGACTGCGCTCAGGATGCCTGTGGGGACCGCGATCACGATGCCCAGCAGCAGGCCCAAGGCGACCAGCGGTGCGGTGACCCCCAGCGCGGCGCCGATCTCGGGCCCGATCGGCTGCCCGGAGATGTAGGAGTCGCCCAGGTGGAGGGTCAAGAGGCCGCCGATCCAGTGCAGGTACTGGAGCACCAGAGGCTGATTCAGCCCCAGCTTGATGGTGAGCGCCCGCACCGACGCCGGGGTGGCCTGGGTGCCCAGGATCACCTGGGCGGGAGTCCCGGGCAGGACGTTGAGGACCACGAACACCAGAATCGACGCCGCCCAGAGGGTCAGGACCACCGTCACCAGGCGGCGCGCCGCGAAGCGCAGCACGGGAGCGCCGCGCCCTCGACCGGCCGGGCGCGCCGTCACCGCTGCCGGCGAACCGTGAGATGGGAGCGTCAGCGGCCTAACGTCACCGCCCTCCCAAACCGCCTGTTAAGCGGAACCGCCGGGGGGCTGTGGCCACAATCTAGGAGAGAAACCCCAGCGCTCGAGCCGACGATGGGATCGAGCCCCCGATCCCGACGTAGGCCAGATCGAAGGACTCGGTGTAGGCGGTCGATGGCAGCCCCACAATGTCCTTCTGGGAGATGGACAGGTTGGGGATCACGTACAGCCAGTCATTGACCGCAGCCGCAGTGATCTGGCGTAGCACCGCGCGGTAGCCGGCGATCCACTGGGCCTGGGTCGGGGCGGCGTTGGCAGCCGCCAGCTCGGCCGCCACCTGGGCCGTGTTGGCGTAGTGCCAGTAGTAGCCGGTGGTCCCGTAGTTGCCGATGTCCCGCCCCTCGGCATGGTCGATGATGGTCGCCTGGAAGTTCCCGGCCTCGAAGACCTGGGAGATCCAGAGCGGGAAGTCGATCGTGCTGACCGTCACCTTGATGCCGATGGCGCCCAGCTCCGACACGAGCAGGGGAGCGGCGAGCTGGGCGTAGAAGTAGGGCGGCAGGGTGAGGGCGAGCGAGAAGCCGCTCGCGTAGCCCGCCTGGGACATGAGGGCCTTGGCCTTGGCCACGTTGTAGGGGTAGGTGTTGGCCAGGTTGATGTAGAAGGGATCGGCGGGGACGGTGTCGCTGCCGGCGGGAATGCCGTAACCGCCCGAGGCTGTCTGGATGATGGCCTTCTTGTCGGTGGCGTAGGCGATCGCCTGACGCACCAGCTTGTTCTGCAACGGCCCGTAGGAGTTGTTGAGCGTGAGCTGCACCTTGCCGTTGGTGAGGCCCGCGATCACGTGATAGCTGGGGTTTGACTTGAACAAGGAGAGGTCACTGGGGGTGGAGAGGTTGTCGATCATGTTGACCTGCCCACTCTGCAGCGCCGCGTTGAGGGCGTTGGCGTTGGTGAAGTAGCGGAACGTGACCCCTTTCACGTTGGGCTTGTAGCCCCAGTAGAGGTCGTTGCGGGCCAGGGAGACGCTGTAGTTGGTGACCTCGCCGGTGACCTTGAAGGGCCCGGTGCCGACAGGATCGGTCGCCATGCTGGATATGGCGGACGGGTCCAGGATCACCCCGTTGGAGTAGGCGGCGAGGTTGTAGAGCCACTCCCAGCTGGGACTGGTCAGGGTCACCTGAACCTGGTCCGAGCCCACCGTGGTGACGGACGCGACATCGAAGATCTTGGCATACGGGTACGTCGAGCCGGTGGCGTAAACACGCTTCAGGCTGAACACGACGTCGGCCGGGGTGAGCGGATCCCCGTTGGAGAACTTGACCCCCTTGCGAATGGTGAAGGTGAAGACCCGGTTGCCCGAGGACACCTTCCAGGAGGTGGCCAGGATCGGCACGATCGCGCCACTGGGCGCCAGCTGGACCAGATGCTGGAGGACGTTGTAATCGATCACCTCGTCAATCGCCTGGGAGGCGTTGGCGGTGGGATTGAGGGTGGGCGGGAAGACGTTGGACGACCCGATGGTCAGGGTCTGCAGCTTCTGGGTCTTGGTCGGCGCGCCCGGTGAACCGCAGGCTGCCAGCAGCAAAGCCCCCACCGCCACCGTGGCCGCTCCTCTGATGAGACCCCAGCTGGCCGATCGTGCACCCATTCCTGCATCCACCCTCTCAACAACTCGGCACCAAAGCTCGCCCCTGGGGCGTGGTGCGGAAGATCGTATCAGTCAGAGTGGCGGCTGGGGAAGTCCGGGTGGACGCTCAGCGCCCTCAGGTACGGTACGATTTGGCCGCTGGAGGTGTCCCCGAGGAGGTTCTGTGCCGACTTTCCGATTGGCTGTGATCCCCGGTGATGGAGTGGGGCCGGAGATCGCGGAGATCTGCCAGCCCGCGCTGGTCACCGCCGCGGCGCGGCACCAGGTCCGTCTCGAGACCTCGGTCCTGGACTGGGGCGGGGAGCGGTACCTGCGGGAAGGCACGGCGATGCCCGCGGACGGCGCGACCCAGCTGCGGGCCTATGACGCCGCCCTGTTCGGGGCCGTGGGCCGCCCCGACATCCCCGACCACGAGCTGGTCTGGGGGCTCATCATCAAGCTGCGGCAGGAGCTGGGGCTCTCGGTCAACCTGCGGCCGGCCCGCTCCTTCCCCGGTGTTCCCACCCCCCTGCGAGGGGAGCCGGCCATAGATCTGCTGGTGGTGCGTGAGAACACCGAGGGAGAGTACGTGGGGGTGGGCGGATTGGCCCATGCCCACAGCCCTGAGGAGACGGGTGTCGAAGTCGCCCTGCACTCACGCTCCGCGATCGAGACCGCGGCCCGGTTTGCCTTCTCCGCGGCCCAGCAGCGGCGCGGGCGGGTGACCCTGGTGACCAAGTCGAACGCCATGCGTTTCGGCTACGTCCTCTGGGATCGGGTGGTGCAGGAGGTGGCGGCCGACTTTCCGGATGTCGTCAGCGAGCGAGTGCTGGTGGACGCCATGGCGGCCCGGATGGTGCAGCGGCCCGAGGGTCTGGACGTGCTCCTCTGCAGCAATCTGTTCGGCGACATACTCTCCGACCTGGCCGCGGCTCTGGTGGGGGGGCTGGGATTGGCGCCCAGCGCCAACATCCGTCCCGGCCAGACTCTGGGAGTCTTCGAACCGGTCCACGGGTCGGCTCCGGATATCGCCGGCAAGGGGATCGCCAACCCCAGTGGATACCTGCTCTCGGCGGCCATGATGTTCGAGCACAATCGGCTTCCCGAAATCGCCCGGGACCTCCACCTCGCCCTCGCCGCGGCTCTTGGGGTCCCCGAGCTGCGCACCGCTGACCTGGGCGGAGCCGCGTCGACCGCGGGCCTGGCGGCGGCGGTGCGGGATCGGCTCGACTCTGAATTCTCCCAGTCGCCGTGACCGGACGCGAGCCGGGCTGGTTGGATGCTCAGGGCCGTCACACCGCCTTGGTGGTGGACGCGGCCTCGGTGGTCGGGCTGGCCCAGGAGCTGGTGCGGATCCGCAGCGTCCACCAGCCGGACTCGGGCTCCGGGGAGGCCGAGGCGGCGGCCCTGGTGATGACGACCATGCGGGGCTTCGGCTGGGAGCCGGAGGTAGTCGAGGTGTCCCCGGGACGGCCCAACGTCATCGCCACGGTGCCCGGGGGCGGCGGCCACGGACCCGTGCTGGCCTTTGAAGGGCACCTCGACGTGGTGACTGAGGGTGACCGCGGCGACTGGACGGTCGGTCCCTACGATGGTGAGATTCGTGATGGTCGGCTGTACGGGCGGGGAGCCGCCGACATGAAGGCGGGAGTGGCGGCCATGATCCACGCGGCCCGGGCGCTGCAGCTGGCGGGCCCCTTCCCTGGAGCCATTCGCCTGCTGGCTCTGGCGGATGAGGAGGGCATGATGCTGGGGGCCAAGCACGCGGTCGCCAGCGGGGCGCTGGCGGACGTGGCCGGAGTCATCGTCTGCGAGCCCGAGGGAGGAGAGGTCTGTCCCACCTCCAAGGGGGCCATCCGAATCCGGATCGACCTGAGCGGGAAGATGGCCCACGGGGCGATGCCCCACCAGGGCTCCAACCCCATCCCGGTGCTGGCCGAGCTGGTCCAGGCCCTCGGCCGGCTCCAGGACCGGCTCCAGGCCGAGGGGGGCGAACATCCTCACCTGGGATGGACCTACGTCACGCCGACCGTCGCTTTGGCGGGGCGGCTGGAGCAGCTGAACGTCAGCCCGGCGACCGCGACTCTGGCGGTTGACGTGCGCACGGTTCCTGGTACCGATCATCGCCGGTTGATCGAGGAGGTGGCGGATGCCTGCCACCGGCTGGGGGTCAAAGCCGGGGTCAGGTGCGAGCTCACGGTCCTGGACGACCGCCCGGCGGTGGACACGCCGGTGGACGATCCGGTGGTGGCCAGCCTGGTAGCGGCCCACACCGAGGTGACGGGTACGCCTCCCATGTATGGAGGGGTTCCGGGAACCACCGACGGCACCATCTTCACCCGCGACGCCGGGGTGGCGACCGTCGTCTACGGCCCCGGGGGCAAATGGATCGCGCACCAGGCTGACGAGTTCGTCGAGGTCGACGAGATTCCCCGATACGCCAGGGTCTATGCTCGCGCCGCCCAGATCTTCCTCCAGCGCGACCAGGGTCCGGCGTGACCCCGCTGGAGCCCGCAGCCCAGGCGGGTCCCACCAACAGCCTCACCGACGTACCGGGCTTGCGGGTTGGACACGCCTCCCGCGTCGGGGAGGGGTGGCTCACCGGCACCACGGTGGTGCTGGCCACTGACGCCGGTGCGGTGGCCGGCGTCGACATTCGGGGCGGCGGTCCGGGCACCCGCGAGACCGACCTGCTGGAGCCGCGCAACCTGATCGAGAGGGTCAATGCCGTGGTGCTCAGCGGCGGCAGCGCATTCGGCCTCGCCAGCGTCGATGGGGTGCTGCAGGGGCTGGCCGCGGCGGGCATCGGGCTGCGAGTTGGCAGTGGGCCCATGGAGGTGGTGCCCATCGTTCCGGCCGCCATCATCTTCGACCTGGGACGGGGCGGGGAGTTCCGTCACCATCCGGGCCCGCAGATGGGAGGGACGGCCCTGGAGGATGCGCGCGGCCCGCACGGTGGAGGGCCGGTCCGCCAGGGATGCGTCGGCGCCGGCACCGGGGCGGTGGCCGGGGGGCTCAAGGGGGGCCTCGGTTCGGCCAGCCTTCGGCTCTCCCACGGGCAGATCGTGGGGGCTCTCGCGGTGGTCAACGCCGGCGGCTCGACGGTCGATCCCAGAACGGGGAGGCTGTGGGCGAGCTCCATGGACCTGGACGGGGAGCATGAGGGGATGGCCGAGCGGGCCAGGCCCGCCGGAGACCCAGCCTCCCCTTCGCCCACTCCGCAGGTCAAGGGTCTCAACACCACCGTCGGGGTGGTGGCCACCGACGCTCCTCTGACCAAGGCCCAGTGCCAGAAGCTTGCCGAAGCTGCCCAGGACGGCCTGGCCCGGGCGATTCACCCGGCCCACACCATGTTCGACGGCGACACGGTCTTCGGGCTCTCCACCGCCACCAGTGGTGATCCCGTCGGGCCCGAGGTGCTGAACCGGCTGCTGGAGGCGGCGGCTGACTGCTTCAGCCGGGCGATCGGTAACGCCATGCTCGCCGCCACCAGCACCGTCACGCCAGCCGGGGAGTGGCGGTCGTACGCCAAAGTTCATCTGGTGGCGCCGTGACCCAGGCGGTGCTGACATCCGCAGCTTGGAGGCGGGGATGATGCCAATTTTCGAGCCGCCGTATCCCCCTGGTCTGCCGATAGGGGACGGCTGGGTACCGACCGATGAGCGGCAGCCGGTTCACTTCCCCTACGACGGGACGGTGGTGGCCGACTCTCCTTTGGGCAGCCCCGAGCTGGCCCGGCGGGCAGTGGAGGCGGCCCTCGATGCGGCCGAAGCTGTGGCGGCGAGCCCGACCCACCGGCGCCGGGCGGCCCTGAGCCGGGTCCACGCCCGGCTGCTGGAGCTGCGAGCGGAGTTCGAGGACCTTCTGGTGCTGGAGACCGGCAAGCCCAAGGTGGACTGTCGCACCGAGGTGGAGCGCGCGCTGGTGACCCTGCAGGTGGCCGGCGAGGAGGCCGGGAGGCTGCACGGCGAGACCGTGCCCCTGGACCTGACCGCCTCGGGGGAGGGGCTGTTCGGATTCTGGATCCGCCAGCCGATCGGCGTCGTGATCGCCATCGCGGGGTTCAACTACCCACTGCTCCTGGCCACCCACAAGATCGCCCCTGGCATCGCCGCCGGCTGCCCGGTGGTGGCCAAGCCGGCACCCCAGACCCCGCTGGCGACCCTCTGGCTGACCCATCTATTCCGCCTCGCCCTGCTCGAGAACGATGTCCCGGTCGCCGCCGTGCAGCTGGTGACCGGGGACGCCGAGGTGGGCCGGACCCTGACCACCGACCGGCGAATCGGGGCTGTCTCGTTCACCGGCTCGGCCGCGGTCGGCCACCAGATCGCCCGCGACGCGGCCCCGACCAAGACGCTCTTGGAGCTCGGATCGAATTCGGCACTTGTCGTGTGCGCCGACGCGGACCTGGCTCGGGCGGCGGATGCGGTGATCCGGGGCGGGTACTACGCGTCTGGACAGGCCTGCATTTCGGTCCAGCGGGTGATCGTCGTCGAGCGGGTGCGGGAGCCGTTCCTGCGGCTCCTGGCGGACCGTCTGGGCCAGGTCGTGACGGGCGATCCCCGCTGGGATGCGACCAGGGTCTCGGCCCTGATCGACGTGGGCGCCGCCCAGCGGGTGAGCCGCTGGCTGAATGAGGCTGTCGGCGCGGGCGCTCACCTTGTCGTCGGCGGCGAGGTTGAGGGGGCCACCGTCGCTCCCACCCTCCTGGTTGACGTGCCGGACGGCACCTCGGTGTGGGACGAGGAGGTTTTCGGCCCCGTGGTCTGCGTTCGCGTCGTGGCGGATGAGCGAGCCGCCTTCGAGGTTGTCAATCGCTCGCGCTACGGGTTGCACGCCAGCGTCTTCACCGCCTCTCTGGCCACCGCCATGGAGGCGCTCAGGCAGCTTCACGTGGGGGGCGTGGTGGTCAATGAGGTGCCGGGGTTTCGCGCTGACAACATGCCCTATGGTGGGGTGAAGGACTCCGGCATCGGCCGCGAGGGGCCCCGCTTCGCGGTCGAGGAGCTCACCGTCACGCGCATGGCCATCATCCGACCCGGCTGGCCAGGGGCACCGGCGTGACCGCCCCCGAAGGTAACTACACCGGACTGTTCCGCCTCGACGGACGCTCGGCGCTGGTGGTTGGAGCTGGCAGCGGGATCGGCAGGGAGGCAGCCCTCGCCCTGGCCGCCCACGGAGCCCGGGTGTGCTGCGCCGATCTCAATGAGCAGACGGCGGCCGACACCGCCCGGGTCGCGGGCGCGACGGCGACCGCTCTTCGGCTCGACGTGCTCGACGTGGAGTCGGTGGCCCGCGCGGCGGACGAGCACTCCGACCTGGACGTGCTGGTGTTCGCCGCCGGGACCAACGTCCGCAAGCGGCTTCTGGACTACCAGGATGCCGAGTTCGACCGCGTGGTGGAGCTGAATCTGCGCAGCTCCTTTCACCTGATCCAGTCCTTCGGACGAGTCATGGCCGCCCGGGGTCGGGGCAGCATCATCGGCTTCGCCTCCATCCGGGCGACCACGGTCGAGCCCGGCCAGGGCGTGTACGCGGCCACCAAGGCGGGCCTGGTGCAGCTGCTGCGCACGGCTGCCGCCGAGCTGGGACCGAGCGGGGTGCGGGCCAACGCGATCGCACCGGGCGTGGTGGAGACCCCTTTGACGGCCCAGATCAAGGCGGTGCCAGAGTGGTACCGCGCCTACGCCGACAAGACCGCACTCGGCCGCTGGGCGACGCCGGCGGAGATCGCCGGCGCCGTGGTCTTCCTGGCCAGCGACGCCGCCAGCTACGTGACCGGAAGCGTGCTGGTCGTCGACGGGGGCTGGACCGCCATCGACGGGCGCTACGAGCCACCGCGATCGTGACCTTCTCCCGCGCTGCTGGTGCGGGCCGGTCCCTTCCATTGGATGACGCCGGCCCGGGGATCGCGGAGCCGCTGTGACCGCCGCGACCGGGAGCCCCGAGGCGGACCGGGCCGGGACAGCCCAGGATGGCGTCATCGGGCAGGTGGAGCCCTCCTATCCAGTGACCCACTACGCTGCCCCGCCGGGCGCCAGCCGACTGATCCTGGTCCGCCACGCCATTCCGGTCCCATTCCGGCCAGGCGCGCGCCGGTCGATGCTGAGAGGGCAGGACGATCCGCCCCTGTCGGCGGTGGGACGCGACCAGGCATCGGCGCTGGCAGGTCATCTCCTGGAACGGAAGGTGGAGGCTGTGTACAGCAGCCCCCTGCGGCGCGCTCTGGAGACGGCTGAACCCCTGGTGCGTGCCCTCGGGTTGGAGCTGGCGGTGCTGCCAGACCTTAGGGAGGTGCATCTGGGTGACTGGGAGGGCGGGGTCGTGCACCAGCGCCTCCAGGACAACGACCCGCTCTGGGACTTGGTGTGGCTCGAGGAGCGTTGGGACGCCATTCCGGGCGCCGAGGACAACCACTCCCTGCGATCGCGGGTGCGCCTGGCCCTCAACCGCATCCACACCCAGCATCGGGACCAGACGGTGGCGGTCTTCACCCACGATGGGGTTATCGCGGCCGCCCTCTCCCTGGCCACCGGCTCACGACCGTTCGCCTTCGCCTCCGCGAGCCACGCATCAACCTCGGAACTGGTGGTGAACGAGACCGGGCAGTGGCGAGTGCGCAGCTTCAACGAGAACGCGTGCCTTCGCCCCCGGGAGCACCGCCCGCGATGAGCCTGAGTCTGACGGTGCTCGGCTGTGACGGCGGCTACCCCGGTCCGGGCGGCGCCGGCAGTGGATATCTGGTGCGCACCCCCAACCTTTCCTTGTGCCTCGACCTCGGCCCTGGGGTGCTCTCCCGGCTGCAGTCCCATCTTGGTCTGGCGGAACTCGGCGCAGTGGTGATCTCGCATGAGCACCCCGACCACTGCGCCGACCTGGAGGGACTGGCGGTGGCCCTCCACTTCGCGGACCCGCCTCGCCGCCTACCCGTATTCGCGCCCGCCAGCGTTCGGGCGCACCTCTACTTCTCGGAGTGGCCGGAGCTGGACTGGCACATCGTGGCTGACGGGGACGAGGTGGAGATGGCGGGGGTCTCCTTGAGGTTCTCTCGCACCGACCACGACCCTGAGACCCTGGCGTTGAGGCTCGATGGGGCCGGCAGGAGCATCGGGTACTCCGCGGACACCGGCCCAGATTGGTCCCTGGACGCGCTTGGGCCCGGGCTCGACCTGGCGCTCTGTGAGGCGACCTGGACCAGGGCCCAGGAAGGTCGGGCCAGGCACCTGAGCGGGCGTCAGGCGGGCGCCCTCGGTCGGCAGGCCCGGGCCGGGCAACTGGTGATCACCCATCGCTGGCCGACCATTCCCCCCTCGCCGGTCGCCGAGGAAGCCGCCAATGCCTTCGGCCAGATGGTGCAGACGGCGTGCGCCGGAGCGACGTACACCCTGGCCGGATCGCCAACCGGAGCCTGACCAGGACTCCAGGGGAGTCCCGCCTTCCGTAGGTCCGCACTCACCATGAGATTATCACCGACCCACGGCAACATCGGAGATGTCTTGCCTCATCCAGCCGGCTCAAGAATCCTTCCCGGCTCTCACCGCTTCCGACATTGCCTCAACCACAGCCCTCAACTCGCCAACCAGCGCCTCCATCCGCTCGACCTGCTCCTGTGGTCGACCGGCATCAGCTTCCGTGTAGGTCCTGATCCGGCTGCCCCCGACCGCCACCTTACGAGCGACCAGGACTTCCTTCAGCCGATCAGGGGCGCCGGCCAAACCCAGAGACACCAGTTCCTCCCCGAGACGCCGCGCCAGTGCCATGGAAGCGGGATCCTGCGAGCGAAACGCCGCCATCGAAAGCTGTAGCACCTCTGGGAAGGCGGCTGCATTGCCCGACACTATGGCACGCCCCCCAGCGCCCAAGAATCGCTCCAGCAAAGGGTCAGTCCCACAGGTAACCAACACCTCGGCGGGCGACTCCAAGAAAGGCTCGACCTCGGCCCAGGTCGCCACGCTCAACTTCACCCCGCACACATTGGGGTACTCCAGCAACCGTTGGAATGACTCAAACGCGATCTCCTTCCCGGCGGCTGCAGGATAGTTGTAGACAAAGAACGGCGTCTCCGGGAACGCCCTCGCCAGGGAGCGCTGATGTGCCTCGATTGCGCTTGCGGTGAAGTGGTGGTAGTAGGGAGTGATTGAAGCGATTGCATCCGCCCCGGCATTGACCGCGCCTGCAGCGAGCCGCTCGGCAATCCGCACATCCACATGCCCCACGTGAACGACCACCGGCACCCGGCCGCCCACCACCGACAAAAATCGCGTCTGCACCGTTTCACGCTCCTCGGGCGTGAGCGTGATGAACTCCCCAGTGGTTCCCAACACCATCAGAGCATCAGCCCCTCGCTCCAACAGGAACTCAACGTACGCCTCGATGGCATCCAGATCCACGGCTCCGCTTGTGGTCATCGGAGTAATACTCGCAACGATTACTCCGCTGAATTGCGCTGTCCACAAGCGCGACCGCGCCCCTCCGACAGTTGTGTCTTCCATCGCCTCTGACTCCTGCACTACCCAGCCCATTGTGCTGATCCTGTTAACCGACCCACCCTCGAGCCTCCACTCCGCCACTCCCTGGACAGGTCACATCCCCACCCCCACTCCAGCCTAGGTGGGGGGCGCCTGAGTTCGGCAGCTGTCAGCGCTCGCGATATCAGCTGCCCTGGTGATCGCGATGCTGAGCATCTGACACCCGGCGTCCGGTTGCCCAGTTCCGCGGTCCTGCATCCACTTCGCCCGCCCGGCTCGGGCAGTGAGCCCTCGCGTCGCTTCCGTCGCCTCGATCGCCACCGCCGCCGCCGCCTGCAGCGCCTCCGAGACCGAGTGGCCCTCGCGGGCAGCCGCGTAAAGGCAAGCGCTGACCGGCTCCAGGACGTCCAACATGGTCTTGTCACCTCGTGACGCCTTGCCGCGCAACTGGACTTCACGTGTCGCCGCCGCAAAACCCTCCGCCATCTGCCCCGTCGCTGATCCCTGCTGGCCCGCCAGCGCCTTGGCAGCGGCCAGGAACCCCATGGCCAGCAGGGTGCCGCTCGTGGACGGCGCCGCCGCCGCAAGCGACGCTCCGCACCTCCGCAATACTTGTACGACATCCCCCTCGGCGCCGCCAAGCGCGGCTCTGAGGGCCGCTGCGGCCTTGCCCACCGTGATCCCGAGGTCTCCGTCGCCAGCGACGGCGTCCAATTCATTGAGCGCGGATGCCTGGCCGCGCAGTTCGTCAGCTGCGCCCAAAATGACGCGGGTCAGCGCGATCCCTGCTGGCTGATCCACCCGGCTCATCCCTGCCGGAACAGGATGGAGTCGCACGGAGCCACCACCAAGCGCTCCAGATCGCCATCGAGCCGCAGCAGTGAAACCGAAGCCCCTGCCATCTCAAGCGAGGTCGCGAACTCGCCCACCCAGGCGCGAGCCACAGTGATCCCGTCCTCGGTCAGAACCTGGTGAACGCGCCGATAGACAATGTAAAGCTCCTCCAGCGGAGTGGCACCGAGCCCATTAACGAGTACCGCCACCCGATCACCCGGCCGATACGGAAGGTCGGACTCCAGTCCGCGCACCAATTCCTCGGCAACCCTGTCGGCGGCCTCCAGCCTGCCTGTTCTGACCCCAGGCTCCCCATGAATGCCCATCCCAATTTCCATGACGCCCGTGGGCAGGTCAAAGGTCGCTCGGCCAGCCGCCGGCACCGTGCATGGGGACAGGGCGACACCCATCGACCTCAACCCGCGGCTAGCGGCCTCAGTCACGGCCACGACATCGTCGAGTGCGCCACCCTCGCGCGCGCGCGCCCCGGCGACCTTGAAAAGGAAGAACATCCCGGCAATACCCCGCCGGTCGGACTCAGAGCCCGGGGCGGCAGACGCAATGTCGTCACATCCCAACACCGTCCGAGTCTCGATCCCGTCAGCGAGCGCGAGCTCCGCACCCAACCCGAAGTTCAGCAGATCCCCGCTGTAGTTGCCATAGACGTACACGACCCCTGCGCCCCGACTCACGTCCCGGGTTACCGCCAACACCTGTTCGGAGCTGGGCGAGGCAAACACGTCTCCCACGGCAACGCCGTCAACCATGCCCTCACCGACGTAACCCACGAACAAGGGCAGGTGCCCTGATCCACCGCCGGTGACGATGGCCACTCGGGGGCTCCCAGGCTCCGTAGGCCGCCCGGGGCGAACAATCGTCCTGGCACTAGTTCCAGGTCGAATCTGCAACGGATGAGCCAGTAACAGCCCCTCAAGCATTTCGTCGACAAAGCTGCCGGGATCGTTCAACAGTTTCTGCATCGTCATTCCGAGTGAACCACCTCCAGCCTAGCCGCCCACACCAGCCCCGGATTGCGCCTCTGGACTCCCAGCCACGCCCCCAGTATCTTGGGACCCGAACTCCCGCCCAGCCACGCCCGGCCCGCCCATGATGCACGATTCCCGCTCCCACTGGCGCGGGCCCAGGCCGCCCCGGAGCCGATCCTGTCGCCGCCTGGGCACCCTCGCCACCCAGCACAGGGGACGCCGCTGGCCATGTGTGCCGCCGCTAGGACTTCGATGTCACCCACCCCCAATGTGGAGAGCGTGCGGCAACCACAGGGACATCTCGGGCACGAAGATGACCAACAGCAGCCCCGCCGTAAGGAGGCCCAGAAATGGCCACATCTCCCTCACAATATCACCCAGCGGCGTATCCGTCAATTTACTGAGGATGAAGTTCAGCAGCCCCAGAGTCGGCATCCCGAGCGCAATCATCGTCACCAGCGTGAAGACGACTCCGAAGTAGACCATGTTGACGCCGGCCGCGTGCATGATGGGTACGATGATGGGCAGCATCACAAACTCAAGGACGATCACCTCGAGAACTAGCCCCGCAATCAGCAAGAGGACACATACCAAGAGCAGTAGGGGGAGCGGCTGGTGAGTGATCGAGAGCACCAGCTGCGTGACAGTGGTGGGCAGCTCCGAGGCGGTCACCGCGTAGTCGATGATGAACGCCCCTGCGATCAACGCCGTCACGGACCCCGTTTGCCGCACCGCCCCGCCCAGGCATCGGACAAAGCTGTGCCACGACAGCGACCGGTAGACGACTATCGCTACCACCAACGCATAGAGCACGGACATTGCCGAACTCTCGCTCGGTGTGAAAATGCCGCTGTAGATGCCGACGATTAGAATCAATGGAGCGACGATTGCCGGTAGCCCGGACACGAAGGCTATAACCACGGGGAACAGTCCGAGCCAGCGTTCCTTGGGGAAGTGCCTGATGCGGGCGAGGACGCCAATCAAGACCATGTGGGCGATCGCAAGCACGATTGCCGGAATGATGCCCGCCACGAACAAAGCGCCGATGCTCGTCTCCGACAGGAATCCGTAGATGACGAGCGGAATACTCGGAGGCAGCAGCGGTCCCATGATGGCGCTCGTGGTCGTAGTGGCGCAGGCGAAGCCCTTGGGATAGCCAGCCCGCTCCATGGCTCGCACGCTCATCACTCCAACGCCGCTCACGTCGGCCACCGCGCTCCCGGTCATTCCGCTGAAGACCAGCGTGGCCAGGACGTTGACCTGCGCCAGCGCTCCCCGTGACTCTCCTAGCAAGAGCTGGGCAAACCTGAAAATCCTGTCCGTCATCCCGGAGCTGTTCAGGAGGGTACTGGTGAAGATGAAGAGCGGGACCGCCAGCACCACGTAGTTGGCTGTTATTCCGCCCACGATGGCCTCGGACGCCTCGGTCAGGCTGGTGCCCGAGAGAATCAGGAACGCACACCCCCCAGCGATGAGACCATACCCAAGCGGAGCTCCTACGAGATAGCAGAAGACGATGATCAGCGTCATCACCACGAGAGCGAGTGTCACCGGGCAGGATGTCCGCGGTGTCTCATCAAGGACCCCAGCCGCCACAGTTGTTGTACGCAGAGACGTCCCCGCAGAATCGCGCCCAGCCCGAAGAGCAGGACAACCCCGGCGTAGCCCCACACCTGATTGAACGGAAGGCCGGCACTTGGTTGACCACTCTCATAGGAAAGAAACGACAATGTTCCAGGCACGACAAGCAACATGGGAACGGCTATGAGGATGTTCGCAAGGGCCGAGGAGCCAAGCCTCACGCGTTCCGGAAGCTTGTTTGCCAGCAGCGTGAAGCTGATTTGTTCGTCCCTCCAATCGCTGAGGCCCGCCGCCAGGGAGAAGGCCCAGAAGAACAAGTAAGTCGGCAACTCGAGGGACCAGACGACAGGACGATCGAATACGGATCGAGCCACGACCTCAACGACTATGGCCGCGAAGGTGCCGAAGAAGGCAATGGACGCCAGCGCCTCCTCCACCGACTCGATCCGCCCCATCTTGGGCTCGAGCCGAGGCCCGGCCTCGGCCTCGACCTGGTAGCTGGGCGGCTGGCTCAGTTCCCAGGCCTGGTGCCACCTGTGCCGGAACCGGGGCCCGAGCGGGGCCCCCCCCTCGGGCTCCGGCCCTTGGCCGGAGTTTCGGGAGGGTCCCCGCTTGAACATGGTCACAGTGCGGTAATCAGCAAGTCGGAGGGGTGGCCCCAGTTAGCTTCTCGACGTAGGGAAGCATGCCTGGCAGCATCGATCCTCCGTAGGCCGGGTCACACAGGAAGGACTTGAGGGCCGGCGCGCGGAATGCCGCTATGTCCGGCGAATACACCTTCAGGCCGTGACTCTTGAGAAACTGAATGTCACTGGCCTGCTGAGCGGCGACCTGTTGGCTGGCCCAGTTGTCCTGCTGAGTTACCGCCGTGACGAGATCAGCCTGCTCTGCCGGGGAGAGCTCGTTCCAGGCGGTGTTGTTGATCGTCGGCATGACGGGCTCGATGACATGGTTGGTCAGGACGATCTGCTTGGTGACCTGGTAGAACTTGTCGGCGATGTCAGTTGGCAGGGGATTGTCCTGCGCTTGCACTACGCCGGTTTGAAGGGAGAGGTAGATTTCAGTGAACCCGACGGGAGTCACATTCCCCCCCATCGCTTCCCCGAGCTGGGTCCAATAGGTTCCCGGCGGCATCCGCAGCTTGATGCCGGCCATGTCGGCGGGGGTCATTATCTTCTTGGTGGTATTGAGGTCAAGTTCGCGAGCTCCAAGATCCTGGATGCCGAGAATGTGGACCCCCAGCTTCGCCGAAATCAGAGCGTTGAGTTTCTTGCCATAGGCGCTGTTGAATACCTGTTGCTCCTGGGAGAAGCTCGTGAACAGATAGGGAATCTCGTAGATCATGCCCTGCGGAAGCTGGGCCTGGTATTCGTCGCCACTGCTGTCGGACATCTGAGCGGTGTTCGCCTGCACCCCCTCGAACTCAGTGGCTTCAGGCAGGAGGCTGCTGTTGGGGAAGATCTCAATTGTGACGGCCCCGTGGGTCAGGCTGAAAACTTGGGCCGCCGTCCGATAGAGAGCCTCTGTCTCCGGCGCCTGCGGTGCTGCGGAGAGGCAGGGACATGACCACTTCAAGGTCACCTTGGGCATGCTCGTTGAAGTCGGAGCCTTGGTCGCTGCGGTGCTACCGCAGCCCGCCACGAGCAGGAGCGCACCCGCAAGCGGCACAACCCACTTCGATCGCCGATTCGGTAGCGCCATACCCATCCTCCTTTGCCGCCTTTCACAGGGCGTGAGCCAGCTTGGCAATCGGTTTCCGTCAAGCTGGCGCGAATATAGCACCGGCCACAGGGGGTGTCAACCCTGCGCGGGGGTCGGATTCGGTCCGGCCCTCATCGTGGACCAGCACAACCCCTCCGGACCAGCGCCGCCAAACCGCCGCTGAAGTCTCGGGAGTGACGCTCACTGCCACATCGGGGGCGGCATTGTGATCTCCTTGACGGCCCCCAGACAAGTCCCAGTGATCGACGACGACGCCTATCGGACCGCTGGGCCGAGGCCCGGGGCCCGGGCACGGAGTCTAGCTCGGTCAGCCGCGCGGGGCCGCCGCGAGCCTGATCAGTTGACGGGAAGAGACGGGTTGTGCGATTGTTTGGATAAGGTTTTCATGAATCTTCCGCCTCGGCGTCTGCGCATCGGTGACGTGGCCAAGCTTGCCGGCGTCTCCCCGGCCACCGTGTCACGTGTCATGAGCGGCTCTCGCCCGGTCTCCGAGGAGGCCCGAGACCGGGTGCTTGCGGCCGCCCGCCGGTTCGACTACCAGCCCAGTCAGCTGGCTCGCAATCTCCGACGGGGGCAGACCGCCACCGTGGGGGTGCTGGTCTCAGACATCGAGAACCCCCATTTCGCCGCCATGGTCAGAGCGATCGAGGCCGCCCTCTACGATCGCGGGACCAGGGTCCTGCTCTGCAACAGCGCTGAGGACACTGGCAAGCAGGCCTCCTACCTCGAGGTCATGGCGGCCGAGCGGGTGATGGGGGTCGTCATCTCCCCCACCGCCGATGGGAACGCCTCCGTCTCCCACCTGATGGACCTCGGGATACCGGTCGTTGCCTTTGACCGTCCGGTCGCGGATCCGCGGGCGGACGCGGTCGTCACCGACAACGCCGCGGCTGTCGCGAGAGGCACCCAACTGCTGATCGACTCGGGACGTCGGAGCATAGGTTTCATCGGCGGCAGGGAAACGGTCTGGACCGCGGCCGAGCGCCTGGCTGGGTATCGGGCCGCGATCCAGGCCGCCGGGATGACCCCGACCGCAGCGATCGGGCACTTCACGGTGGAGGGCGGCCGCCAGGCAGCTGAGCTACTGCTGCGAGAGAGACCCGGTCTGGACGCGCTGATGATAGCCAACAACCAGATGACCATCGGAGCGCTGGAGGCGCTGCGCGCCCACCGCGTCCGGCTCCCTGACCAGCTCGGCATAGTCGCCTTTGACGATCCTCCTTGGGCGAGCCTGCTGGACCCACCGCTCACGACCCTGGCACAGCCGCTCAAGGAGATGTCGGAGGCGGCGGTGGACCGCCTCTTCCTGCGCATGGCGGACAGTTCCATGCCGCCTCAGCGGATCTGCTTCGAGTGCCACCTGGAGATCCGCCAGTCCTCGCAAAGTCGCCGACATCCGGTAAGGGGAGGGTGATACATGGCTAGAGTCGGACTGCTCAACTTCTCTGATGGGCGAAGCTTTGTCAACCGAGATCTCCGCGAGTTCGTGCGCGGGGTCGAGCAACAGATTGCCAGCCGGCTCCGCGCCCAAGGGTATGAGGTGGTGACTGCGGAGGCGATCATCGAGGACAACGAGCTGGCTGTCAGCCAGGCCAGCCGAGTCGCCGCCAGTCACCCCGACGTCACCATCTTCAACATCCCGGTGTGGGCATTCCCACACTTCTCGGTTCTGGCGGCAACCCAGACTCCGAGTCCGATCCTGCTCTTCTCCAACATCTCCCCCAAGTACCCCGGGATGGTGGGAATGCTGGCGGCAGCGGGCGCCCTCGACCAGACGGGCCGCCGTCATGGCAGAGCCTGGGGCGACATCGCTGAGCCCGAGGTCACAGCCAGGGTGCTCTCCTGGATCGCGGCGGGATCCGCGCAGAGCGGCCTGCGCGGGCGAACCTTTGGACGCATAGGCGGCCGCCCGATGGGGATGTACACCGCCGTAGCCGACCCCGCTCAGTGGATGGCGAAGTTTGGGATCGATGTCGAGGAGATCGACCAGTGGGAGGTGGTTCGCCGGGCTGAGCTGGTCAACGGGGACCGGGCCCGCGCCGGGCGGGAATGGCTGGAGGCCAACGCAGCCGAGGTCCACTACGACGGTCAGCAGCTGACTCCGGAACTGCTCGAGCGACAGGTTCGCTCCTACCACGCGATGCGGGAGATCATCGACGAATGGCATCTCGACTTCTCCGGGATCAAGGGCCAGCCGGAGCTCACCACCCACTTCGCGACCATGGACGTGACCGAGGCCTTCCTGAACGACCCCTACGACTGGGAGGGCCCCAAGCCGACCCACGTGTGCGCCACCGAGGCGGACATGGATGGGGCGCTGACGATGCAGATCCTCAAGCATCTGAGCGGAACGCCGGTTCTCTTCGCCGACCTCCGCTGCTACGACCGCGACAACGATGTCTGGGACCTCTGCAACTCCGGTCAGCACGCGACCTGGTACGCGGCACGATCCGACGATCCGCTGGAGAACATGAGCCGAGTCCACCTGCTTCCGGAGGGCTTCTACTTCCCCGCAGGAGGGGCTTCGATCCACCACGTCGCCGCCCCCGGCGAGATCACTCTGGCCCGGCTCAATCGGCCCAACGGGCGCTACCGGATGCAGGTGATCAAGGGCGAGATCGTCAATCTTGACGACGAGACCACCCAGCGGCTGATGAGAGCATCCACCTACGAATGGCCGCACGCCTTCGTGCGCATGGCGGCTTCTTCGGATGAGGTGCTCAGTCGCTTCGGCGCCAATCACATCCATGCCGTGCCAGGCGACCACCTGCAGGCGCTGCGCGCCTTCTGCCACCTGGCCGACATCGACTACGACGGGTTCGGCCGAGCCTCATGACCGAGGTCCTGATGGGGGTTGACATCGGCACCTCCTCCACCAAAGGCTGCCTGACGGATGCCACCGGGCAGGTGTTGCGCCGGGCCGAGTGCGCCCACGCAACCTCCATGCCCAAACCGGGCTGGTTCGAGCACGACGCCGACTCCATCTGGTGGGACGACTTCACGGCCATCTGCCGGGAGTTGTTGCCCCCCGGAGCGGTCCTGCCCTCGGCGGTGTGCGTGAGCGGCATCGGTCCGTGTCTCTTGCCCGCCCAGGATGATGGGCGCCCTCTCCGCCCCGCGATTCTCTACGGAATCGATACCCGCGCCTCCCAGGAGATCGACGATCTGAATGAGGAGCTCGGCTCGCAGCAAGTGCTGGCTCGGGGTGGCTCGCCCCTGACATCTCAGGCGATCGGGCCCAAGCTGCTCTGGCTGCGCCGCCACGAGCCGCAGGTCTGGGAGCGCTGTCGGCGGTTCTTCATGGCCAGCTCTCACGTCGTGCATCGGCTGACCGGCGAGTACGTGCTTGATCACCATTCCGCCAGCCAGTGCAACCCGCTCTACGATCTGAGAGCTCAGTCTTGGGCATCCGACTGGGCCGACCTCATAGCTCCGGGAGTGGAACTCCCCAGACTCTGCTCGCCGTTCGAGAAGGCGGGGTCAGTGACGCCCGGAGCGTCAGCGGCAACCGGACTTCGGGTCGGCACCCCGGTCATGGCGGGCACCATCGACGCCTGGGCTGAGGCGACCTCGGTCGAGGTGAAAGAGCCAGGTGATCTCATGCTGATGTATGGCACCACCATGTTCCTGATCCAGGTCTCAAGTTCCGCCCGTCCGAGTTCCGGACTCTGGCTCACCAGAGGTGTCTTTCCGGGACAGCTGACGCTGGCGGCCGGGATGGCCACCTCCGGAGCCCTCACCACCTGGTTCCGGGAGCTCACGGGTCGTGACTTCGACGAGCTCTTCGAGGCGGCTTCCAATGTCCCGCCGGGCGCAGACGGATTGCTGGCGCTCCCCTACTTCGCCGGGGAGAGGACACCAATCTTTGATCCGGGAGCCCGCGGGGTCATTGCGGGACTCACCCTCCACCACGGCAGGGGTCACATCTTCCGAGCCCTACTGGAGGCGACGGCCTTCGGGGTTCGCCACAACCTCCAGGCGATGGCGGAGGTGGCTGGCCCTCCCCTCAGAGTCGCGGCCGTGGGTGGTGGTACCAAAGGGCAGTCGTGGTTACAAATTGTGTCAGACGTTTGTGGACTGACCCAGGAGGTGCATCGTGAGTCGGTCGGCGCCAGCTACGGCGATGCCTGGATGGCGGGAGTGGGCGCCGGCCTGGTCGGGGCTGACCAATCGTGGAATCCAGTTGTGTCCACGGTCACCCCCAGGCCGGAGCGGGCCGCAACCTACGACTGGCTCTACTCCCTCTACCGTCAGCTCTATCCAGCCACCTATGCGGTGGTCCATCAGCTCGGTGGCGGCCCACCGAGCTGAGAGTCGTCACCAGCAACCCAAGTCGGGCAGATGAGGTCAGGCATCGATTCAATCACGCCGCAGCCTGGACAACAACCCCCGGCCCTCACCTCACATGACGGACCTTCCAAGCGGCGGACCGGCCGGCGGCCGCTGGCAGTGTCGATGGGGGTGCAGTTCCGCTCGAAGCGGTGGTGGAGAGCTGACTCGGCAGGTGTAACTGCTCACAGCCCCCGCTGGTCAGAGGGCGGCGAGGGCTGTGAGCAGTTACACCTGGACAGCTTCCGAGACGAGCCCATCAACGCCTCCATCGTGCGTGGCCAACACCGGCGGCCGGGCCAAACGGCCTCATGGATACTGCCAGATGTACATGGCTGAAGGGCTCAGATCTGCCTTGCCGAGGCGCAGCGAGCGCGACCGCTGGAGCGCGGGAGCGCCCAGGGGCTGCCAATGGCTCAGCTGATTCGGGAAGCGATCGACGCGTTCCCAAGCACCGATGACGACCTGGACAGAACCTCCGGGTCGGCGCCCAGCATCGCGGCCGGCGTGCCACCCCGTGCCGGGTGGGACGGGCGCGGCCGAGCTGCTGGTCGACAGCGACGTTGGCGTCGATCACCTGGCGGGGCTCCGCCCGCTCCCCGCCGGTCCGAGTCGACCCGCCTGCTCAGTGATCACTCGAGCTGAGTTGCTGGCTGGCGCCGGTGACGGCGCACCCAGCATGCGAAGGCTCTCGGCAAGGGTGGAGAAGATACCGGCGGACCGCTGACCAGGCTGGGCCCCCTCCGGGTGTCCATTCAGGGGTAGCGGCGGTCGGGGGTGATCAGGTCGTGACCGGGGTCGGGAGCCAGGGCCTGCCCATGAGGGCAGCGTGGATGGCGGAGATGGCCCCGATGCCGTGATTGCGAGTGGTGACCAGATAGGTGTGGATCCGACAGTATCGAGCGAGGGTTGTATGGGTATGCCAGTACCCGGACACCGCTTGGTGCCGCTTCGGTCCTTTGAGCGCGCGTTCACTCGCGTTGTTCGTCCAGGGCACGTCAAAGCGGGTAGTGAAAAGC
>JAKAWF010000352.1 GCA_021817025.1 bacterium | reverse complement strand
ACATCATCGGGGGCTGCCTGCGGATCCTGCTGGCGACAGCTGACAGCGGCAGACGGGTCACCGGGTACGGGACGGCCGCACGGCCCGGGCTGCTGCAGGGAATCCAGCTGCTGGCCGGCAGTGGCTCCGAGGCGGTGCTGGCACTCGCCGGCAATCAGCTCCTGCGTGGAGAGCATGGCGGGACCACCTGGACGACCGTCGCCCCACTTTCCGCTCCCACGGCGAGCGCCGACTTCTTCCAGGGGAGTGAAGCCGGAGTGGTGTCGGTCGAGATCGGCGACCAGCCTCCCGTGCAGCTGGAAACCAGTGACGGCGGAAGGTCGTGGCAGCGCGGGCCCGAGCCCGACCCGTACGTCGGCGAGATCACCTGGGCGTCCCCGCGGGTGGGCTACGGGATAGCCGACAACGGTGGCCTTGTGGAGACAATCGACGGCGGCCGGACTTGGCGCGACGTTCCCTTCCGCTACACCCACGATCAGGTGTACCAACTTCACTTTCAGAGCCCACGGATCGGCTGGGCAGAGCTTGAGGTGGGCAGGACCGCCAGCCTGATAGCAACCAGGGATGGCGGTCGCCACTGGACGAATCTCGGCAGGGTTGCGCCGTCCACCGTATCGATCGTCGGATTGAAGGCCGGCCGAACGGAGGAGTTCGTGCTGGTGGGACTCAACCGGTGGGAGCTCCTGGGTGCCGACCTGAAGGCCGCCGCCGCTCATGTGGTCAGATCCGGGCAGATCACGGCAGTTGCGATCCAGCCCGGCGGATTCGTGTGGGCGGCCGGCTCCCAAGATGGCCACGGCTGGCTGGAGGTCACCGGCGACCACGGTCACTCGCGACGCTACCGGCACCTTCCCTGGAATGGCATCCCGAGCGAGATCGGCTTTACCACCCCGAGTTTCGGGTGGATGGTGGTGGACGGACAGCTGTTCACGACCCGGGATGGCGGGGTCATGTGGTCTCAGCTCACCGTGCCGATAACCACGTGACCCGCTCGCCGGCCACGGTGTCGACTCCTTCCGCCCAACGGGAGCCAGGATGCCGGCTAGCCGGCAGGGCATCCCGGTCCGGAAGCGGCAGGCGACGGTCGGCGGTCCGGGCCGCTCCCCAACCGGCGGCCTGGCTGGACCCTGCACCGCTCAACGGGTCGTGATCAGATTCCAGCAGGCGGGCGGCGTGACCATCCCCGGACTTCATCTCGGTCCGTGCGAGTCGACACGCCCGGCCCCAGAAGTCCGCGTAGGTCGCGGCAAAGGTCGGGCTGGTCGGGCTTACCAAGTTGGCGGCGATAAAGACCGCCAACTCCGGAATGACCGTCAACGCCATCCGGCCAGGGGGGCGCTCACCCCACGGTTCAGCAGCAGATCGAGGCCTGGGTCCGTGACCGCGGCGTCGCCATCGGAGAGGAGGCGACGGCGATGCTGAGGAGGCCCAACCTCTGCGCGCCTTCGCTCCCCCATTCGGTCGCCACGCTCTGCCTCTTCCTCTGCTCCGAAGCCGCCACGACGCTGACCGGCGCCACCCTGTCCATGGACCGGGGCTGGGTCGCGCACTGACCGCTCAGCTGGAGACGGCCAGCATCTCCGTTATCGCCCTGGCCAGCGCGGCCGCCGAGTCTCGGTCGAGCTCGACCGCGACTCGGGCCGAGGGCCCCAGCGCCGGGTTGAGAAAGTCGATGTTCAAGGAGTGATCCATCGGCGCATCGACCGGGTGGTCGAAGTAGACCGTGGCATCACTGAGCCGGAACCACCCGTCCGCTCCCTTGCCGCTCCCGGCGACGCTGACCCGCTCGGTCCGGTACGTGCACATGCCCTGTTCCCTCAGGCTTCCAGGTTCGCGGTCAAAAAGGTCCAGATGCGCTGCCAGCCATCCTTGGCGGCCTCGGGCCGGTAGCTGGGACGGTCGGTCGAGAAAAAGGCATGGCCGGCGCCCTCGTAGCTGTGGAACTCGTGGGGCTTGCCGGCGGCGGTGAGGATCGCGTCCAGCTCCCGCACCTCGGCCGGCGAGGGGTGCTGGTCGTCGGCCCCGAACAGCCCCAGCAGCGGACAGGAGAGCTGGGGCGCCTTGTCGGCGACCGGGCCCACCTTGAGCGGCATCCCCTCCGGAGGGGTGCCGACCACGAAGGCTCCGTAGCAGTCGATCGCCGCCTGAAGCGGCAGGCTGCAGGCCGCGAGGAATGCCTGCCGGCCCCCGGAGCAGTACCCGATCACCCCCACCTTGGAGTTGGATTGGGGCATCTGGCGCAGCTTGTCAGCGCAGGCGGCGACATCACCGACAAGCCTCTCGTCGGGAACGCCACCCTGGGCCCGGGCCGCCGCCGCGGCGTCATCGGGGCTGGCCCCAGGAGCCTCTCTCGTGTACAGATTGGGGCAGATCGCGAGGTAACCCTCGGCGGCGAAGCGCCTGGTTATCTCCTTGGTCCCCTCGTCGTACCCCGGCATGTGATGGATGACCACGATCCCCCCGGTGGGCCGCTGGTCCAGCGGCTCGGCCAGATAGGCCTCGATGCGGTCGCCTCCGAAACCCTCCAGCCAGGTCGTCTCCGCTCGCATGTCACCCTTCAACGGCATCCTCCACAGCTACCACGGAACCAGGGCCTCTCGACGCAGCCCCTGGTTCAGCTTACCGAGAAGCCCCCAGATACTCCGAGGCGAGCTCCCGGAGGTGAGCGTGCATCCCCCCCATGGCGGAGCCTGGGGGCAGGTACCGCTTGGGGAACTTGGCTACCGAGGTGTAGTTGGTGTCGCAGACGTTGGCCAAGGGGCTGAGAACCCCCTGGGTCACCAGCTGGTAGGCATCGAGCAGCTCCAGACCGTAGTCCTCCGTCAGCCAGTGCACCAGATCCGCCTGAGCAATCCTGAAGGCGTCCTCCAGCGGCCGCACCGATCCGGTGGAGAAGATGTGGTGGTCCGACTCCAGGCGAGGCCAGGGGCAGGGACGTCCCTTGATGACGTCGACCGCGATCACCGTGTTCATGGCGCACTCGACGGCAACCCCGCAGGTCTCGCCCTCCCCCTGGCGGGCGTGTCCATCGCCGAGCGACAGCAGCGCCCCCTCGACGTTGACCCCCAGGTAGCAGGTGACTCCGGCCCGCATCTCGGGGGTGTCCATGTTGCCCCCGAACGCGTCCGGGACCAGCGCGGAACGCACCTCCAAGTTGGCGGGCGCGACCCCCACCGTCCCGTGCATCGGTTCCATCGGGAGGTCCACCTCGAACCGGCCGGAGTGGGCCCGGAATCGGCAGCTGCGCTGCTGCCGGTCGAGCTCCCAGATCCACACCACCTCCGGCAGGGGCTCGTGGAGGAGCGCGGTCAGGTGGGTGGCGGTCAAGGCGCCGAAAAGCGGGACGGTGGTGGAGACCGCCCAATCGCGAGCCGGCTCGATGGAGATGAAGTGGACGGCCAGGGTGTCCCCGACCTCCGCCCCCTCCACGTAGAAGGGACCGGTCTGAGGGTTGAGGAAGGGGAACTGGCACACCTCTGAGACCAGGTCGCGCTCGCTGGTCACCCGGCCGGCGAAGCAATCCTCGGTGAAGAGCTCCACCACCGCCCCGGGGCGAATCCGGGCCACCGGCTCCGCACCTCCGAAGGTCCACGCATACCGCTTCGGGTCCTGCGTCAACGTCACGACTTCGACTGAGCTCATGGAGTGTCCCCCACTATCCGGCTGCCGGTCCCCTGCGGCGGCCGGGGTTGATCGTTGATGCCGTCAATCAGGATCCCACCCCGATCGGCTCCTCATCCAGATGAACCATGCCGACCTGGGTCACGCGCTGGGGGTCGTGTGAGTAGAGATAGACCATGTAGATCAGGCCCAGCAGGATCCATGCCCCCATCGCCGGGCCCATATACGAGTACGGCGGCGGCAACGGTGAGATGAACGAGAAGACCGGGATCCCGGCAGCGCTGAACCAGGCCGGGATGAAGGCGATGATCCCCAGCACCGGCACCACCACGTGCAAGAACCAGTTCAGGGAGGTGCCCCTGGTCTTCAGGAAGAAGCCGATGCAGGCGGCGTCGACCAGGA
>JAKAWF010000351.1 GCA_021817025.1 bacterium | reverse complement strand
CTTATCCCGACAATCTGGGGCGCGGCTCCGCCCAGGTTCACCGTCACCTCCTCGTCGAGGGCGGTCGCGGGGCTGGTGGTGGTGGCATCGCTGACCAGCTCGATCGCGACCTGGTAGGTGGTGCTGCCCGCGCTGGTGGGGGTGCTGGAGACGGCGTAGAAGCGGTCGAATGAGCCCGGCAGCAGGGAGGTCGCCGGGATCTGTGCTCCCGGCGCCAGAAGCTGCGAGATCTGGGCGGCCGCCGAGGGGCTGTCGGTGATCTGGAGCTGGGCCAGGGTGCTGGCCAGGTCCAGAGCCTGGCCGGACTCGGAGCTGGAGGAGTTCGCCAGGGGTGGGTTGGAGAGTTGCATCGAAAGCACCCCCTGCTGGCCGGTGCTGAGCTGCTGCAGGGCGGCCACCGAGCTGCCGAAGGGGGACCAGCTGAGGTCGCTCAGCCCCGCTTGAGTGCTGAGCAGGGCGCTGGCGCCGGTGGCGATGTTGACCGCCCCGGCCTCGGCCCCAGCCCCCGCGCTGGTGGCCAGGTAGGCGAGGTACTGCCCGTCCGGGCTGTAGCGCAGGTTGCTGAGGCTCACCCCCGGAGGTGCGACCAGCAGCTGCCGGGGCTGATTCCCGTAGGTTCCCGCCAGGTAGATGGAGTCCACTCCCCCTGCGGATCCGATGTAGGCCATCTGCGCGCCGGTCGGCGACCACTGTGGGGTTCCCACCAGGCCCGGGATGGTGGTCGCGGAGCCCCGGGCCAGGTCGTACAGGGTCGGCACCCCATCGGGCCTGGCGAAGAGCGCGCGCACCGCGGGGTCGAGCGCGAAGCTCTGCCCCGGTCCCAGCTTGACCCAGGAGTAGACGGGGCTGGTCTGCCCGTCGAGATTCACCTCTTGGAGCCGTCCCTGGTCGGCGTAGAGCAGGGTGCTGTCGTTCAGCCAGACCGCCTCAGGATGGGCGGCCGAGGCGGTGGCGATGGCGGAGGGCTGTCCCCCTCCTGCCAGTGGGGTCACCTCCAGGGTGGCGGTCCCGTTGCCGGACACGCTCCAGTAGGCCAGCTGCTGACTGTCCGGCGAAGCGCTTGCTCCGCTGGCACCGGCGGCTATCACGGCGGGGCTGGCACTGAGGTCGTAGACCATCCCGCCGCTCCCGCTGGTGGTCGGCGCCACCGGCGCCACCGGGGTGACCGACCCCGTGGCCACCACCGGTCCGGAGGCGGTCAACAACAGCTCTCCATTGGGTGAGTAGGACAGGGCGTCGGCACCCTGGACGGTCGCCAGCTGGGTGACCGCGACCAGGGAAGGGGGATAGCCGGACGCGGTGGCGTTGAGGGGCTCGGTTCCGAACGGGATGACCACATTGGAAAGGGGCATCGCGCCGCCCTCGGAGCGCGCATCCTGGCGGGCAATGGTCACCAGATAGGAGACGTTGGGAGCCAGCTCGTGCCGCGGCGCGATCACCAGGGTGCTGGGGTCCGGCCACTTGGTCGTATAGGCGAGCGCCGGCGTGATGGAGAGCCCCTTGGCCACCTGGTTCTCCTCCATGGGCTGGTTGAAGATGAGCTGGATCGCCTGGGTGACCGGGACCCGGGGATTGCCTTGGACCGACGCCCTGACGGTCACCGCCGGCTGGTGGGTGGGGACCAACACCGAGAGCAGCACCAGCGCCACCATGGCCAGCCCCGCCAGCCCCATTCCGGCTCCAAAGAAGAAGCCCAGGCGGCCTCTGGCAGCCGGCTTTGGGCGCTGCCGCTGCTGCGCCTCGGCCATTAGGCTGGCGCGCAGGTGGGCGCGGTAGGCCGGATCCGCCGGGGCAGGGACCTCCTGATGGGTGCGGCGCTGGATCTCGTGGGCCACCTCGAGCAGCTCGCGATCACCGCGGCGGTCCGGTTGGCCGAAGATCTGCACCAGCTCGGGATCGTGCTCCGGCCGGCGGGCCCCCCGTCTCCGCCAGATGGGGCCGCTAGCCACGGATCGGGTCCTCCTCGGCTCCCGGGTGGCGCGCGGAGAGCTGCTGGCGCAAGGTCGCCGTGCCGCGGAATATGAGCAGCTTCACCGCCCCCTCCGACTTGCCCATGATCTCCCCTATCTCTGCCAACTTCAGATCCTCACCGTATTTGAGGGTCATCGCCACCCGCTGTTGCTCGGGCAGCGCCTCGATGAGGGCCCAGATGTCCCGCGCCCCCATGCGCTGAGCGACATCCTCGTCCACCGGGGTGGCGGCGTCAACCAACTCCGGCCCCTCATCCAGGCTCTCCTCGGAGCGGCGCCGCGAGCGGTAGTGGTCGGTGATCGCGTTGACGGCGATCTGGTACAGCCAGGACGAGAATGGATGGCCGGCGTGACGGTACCGTCCGATCGCGCGCAGCGCCTTGAAGAACACCTCGCTGGTGATGTCCTCGGCCAGCTCGCGGCTGCCCACCCGGGCGGCCACGTAGCGGTAGATCTGGGGGAAATAGTGGTCATAGAGAGCGCCGAATGACTCCGGATCCTCCTTGGCTCTGGCGATCAGAGCCTCCTCGTCGTCGCTGGGCAGGCTCACGACTCGACCGCCCCGGTCGGCAGCGTGAACGTGGGAGGTGACACTTCGGTTACTGTCGCGGGGGGCGGCGCCACGCCCCAACGTTAACCGGCGGCGGCCCTCGCCAGCGACCCGAGCGGATCTCGCCGCCACGGCCGCCCCTCCTTATACTCGAGCCAGTTGAGCACCGTGCCGTCCCTCACTCCCGGCTTCCCCTCGTGATCGACCGGTACGCGCCCGAGGAGCTGCGCTCAATCTGGTCCGAGGATTCCAGGATGCGACTCTGGACCAAGGTCGAGCAGGCGGTCTGCCGGGCCCGGGCCGAGCTGGGCGAGATGTCGGAGGAGGACGCCCTCGCCATCGGCTCAGCCCGCCCCCCCTCGGTGGCCAGGGTCAAGCAGCTGGAGGCGGAACAGGGCCATGACCTGGCGGCCTTCGTGAGCGCCCTCCAGGAGCAGCTGGGCGACGCGGGCCGCCAGGTTCACCTCGGGCTCACCAGCCAGGACGTGGTCGACACCGCCCTGGCGCTCCAGGTGAGGCAGGCGCAACGGTTCCTGGACCGCGAGCTCGAGGCCCTGGGCGAGGCGCTCGCGGACCTGGCGGAGCGGCACCTGCGGACCCCCATGATCGGCCGGACCCACGGGATGCATGCCGAGCCGGTCACCTTCGGGTTCGTGCTGGCCAACCACCTCGACGAGGTGCGGCGCAGCCGCCACCGTCTGGGGCTGGCCGCGGCCGAGGTGGTGGTGGGCAAGATCTCCGGCACGGTCGGCACCCATGCCACCGTGTCGGCCGAGGTGGAGGAGCGGGCCCTCTCGGAACTGGGCCTGGAGCCGGCGGCGATCACCACTCAGGTGGTGGCCCGCGACCGCCACGCCGCCTACCTCTGCCAGCTGGCGCTGACCGGGGCGGTGCTGGAGCGGCTGGCGACCAACCTCCGCCATCTCCAGCGCACCGAGGTCGGCGAGGCGAAGGAGCCGTTCGGGGCTCTGCAGAAGGGGTCCTCAGCCATGCCCCACAAGCGCAACCCGGTGCGACTGGAACAGGTCTGCGGCCTGAGCCGGATCCTGCGCGGGTTGATGGTGGCGGGGATGGAGGACGTCGCGCTCTGGCACGAACGGGACATCTCGCACTCCGCGGTGGAGCGGATCGCGCTGCCCGACGCCACCATGGCGCTGGGGCACATGCTGCGCACCATGACCCAGGTCGTGGGCGGCCTCGAGGTCGACCCCGGCTCCATGGCCTCCAATCTCGAGCGGCGAGGGGCGGTCGCCCGCAGCCAGCAGGTGCTGCTCCGGCTGGTGGGCCGGGGGATGGCCAGGGAGGAAGCCTACCGGCTGGTCCAGCGGCTGGCTCACGAGGCGGACCGGCCAGGCGGTGACTTTCGTGAGCTGTGCCTGCAGTCCCCCGAGCTGCGCCAGCACCTGGGCGCGGAGGAGGTGGTGGAGGCGCTGGACCTCGACCAGTACCTGGCCGGGATCCCCCAGAGCTTCTCCCGCCTGGGCCTCCTGGCGCCGGAGCCCTCCCGGAG
>JAKAWF010000350.1 GCA_021817025.1 bacterium | reverse complement strand
AGAAAGCCCACGATGAGAAGGCCGATGGCGACCCACTGCAGGGCCGGGATCATTCCTGGAGGGCCGAGGGAGGAGGGGATGAAGCGGGTCGCCTCCTCGAACCCGACCGGGACCAGGATCGCCCCCAGGACCGCTCCCTTGTGATTCCCGGTACCCCCGATGATGATGGCCGCGAAGAGGACGATGGTCTCGGCGTATCCCCAGGCGCCCGGGTCCCACAGGGTTATGAAGCCCACCAGGACCCCGCCCGAGAGGCCCGCCGCCATCCCTCCCAGCACCAGCATCGCCGTCCTCATGCTGAGCAGATCCTTGCCGAGGGCGTTGGCGACCACGCTGTTGTCGCGCATCGCCCGCATGCTCCGTCCGTAGGGAGACTCGGTGATGCGGTGAAAGAGCAGATACACCAAGAGCGCCACCACCGCGGCCGCCGCTCCATAGATCCATTGGTAGGTCTGGGTCTGGGGGTTGAGCAGGTTTTGGAGCGGCTGCGGCACCAGCGAGAGACCCGCCGCCCCGTTGAACAGAGGCACGAAGTTGGTGACCAGCAGGTTCGCCATCACCGCCGTGACCAACAGCCCGATGGCGGCGACGTGACCGGTCAGCCGGCGCCCGACCAGGACCGCAAACGGCAGCGCCACCAGGCCCCCGACCACGGTGGCGCCCAGGATCGGCAGCGGAAAGGGCAGCCCCAACCCGCCGATGTAGTGCTGGAAACCGCCGTTGGCGGTGTCAGGCGGCAGCGCCAGCACCGCCGCCGTGTAGGCCCCCGCGGCCTGGAAGATGATGTAGCCGAAGTTGCTGATCCCGGCCACTCCGAACTGCATCGACAGTCCCAGGCAGGCGATCACATCCACCGCGCCGTAGATGAGCAGGTTGGCCAGGTAGAAGAGGGTGGCCTGGCTCACTGAGCGTACCTCCTGGGTGAAGTTGGGGCGTGCGAGTGGCAGCCGGGCAGGGGCATGGTGGGCACGGGTTCAGTCCAGGGTGCCGGCGCTGAACAGGCCGCGCGGACGGACTGCGAGGACCACCAAGAGAATGACGAACGCGGGAACGTACTTGTAGTCGGCGGTGATCACCGAGGCGCTCACCTCGGTGATGACGCCGATCACCAGGGCCCCCAGCATGGCGCCGTAGGGCTGGCCCGGACCTCCGAGGAAGACCGCGGCCAGGATGAGCACCAAGAACAGGTCGGCGCTGGTGGCGCCGAAACTCCCGGTGTTGATCGCAAAGACGGTGCCGGCCACTCCGCACAGGGCGCCCGTCAGCAGGCAGGCGAGGGTGATCACGCGATCGGTGCGGATGCCGCAGTTGCGGGCCAGGACGCGGTCGGCGGCGGTGGCTCTCATCGCCTTGCCGAAGCGCGTGTAGCGCAGCAAAAGGTGCAGTCCGATCATGAACACGACGCTGAGTCCCATGATCGCCAGCTGCACCACGGTCAGGGTGAGGCCGAGAAATGTGAGGGTGGCGCCCTGGGTCATGGTGTAGGAGATGTTGGCGGCGCCCTCGAACGCCTGCACCAGGTACTCGATTATGAGCAACACCCCCAGGGAGACGATCACCACTGCCACCGGTGACGTGCCCCGGCGCTGAAATGGCGCGTAGATGTACTTGTTGAGCACCAGGGAGACGACCGCGCCGAAGGCGGCGGCGACCACCATCCCCAACCAGATCGACTGGCCGTGGCCGAGCTGGTTGATGAGGTAGGCCACGTAGGCGCTGCAGATCATCACCGACGCGTAGGCCAGGTTGAGCACGTCGGTGACCCCAAACTGGACCGTGAAGCCGACCGCGGCGATGGCCAGCACCGAGGCGGTGATCAGGCCAAAGCCGATCGATTCGATGAAGAGGCTCATGAAATGAACTGGTTTCCTGGCTGAGAGTGGACCGGGTGGGGCAGCAGCTGCCCCACCCGGCGAGGGCCGATGTTACTGGCTGGCTATTGCACAGCCCGGTAGTGGGCGGTGCTGATCCCGGCCAGCACGACCACGTTGCCGTTGGCCTGGTAGCCATCCACCTGGAAGATACCCGGGGAGTCGTGGTAGCTGTCGAAGCTGGTGGGACCACCGGGGCCGATGTAGCGGATCGCCTTGCCCTTGGCCAGCTCGGCCTTGCCCTGGGCGAAGCTGTGCACGACCACCGCGCCCGGCACGCCATCCCCGATCTTGAGGATGTCGGCCTTGTAGACGCTGGGGTTGGTGCTCTTGGCCATCACCATCGCGAGGGCGGCGAGGTTCATCCCGTCGAAGAGGTGGACCGCTCCCGGGCCTGACAGGAGCGTCTGCAGGCTGCCGGCATCCAGGCTCTTGACCTGGTTCTTGACCGCCTGCATGGCGTCGTAGAAGGGCGTGTACTCCGGGCCTGAGGTGGCGGTGACCAGGTTGTCGGCCACGTAGTTCTGAGCCAGGGTCGAGGCGCCCACGGCTCCCGCCACCGAGGAGAACCAGGCCGGGGAGATGGTGGCGGAGGTGCCGATGACCGGGATCATCTTGCCGCCGTTCAGCTGCTTGACCTCGGACAGGAAGGTGGCGTCCGCCGAGCCCAGGGCCTCGGTCATGATCGCCTGGGGGTGGCTCGCGACCACGGTCTCAGCCTCGGTCCTAAAGGTGGTGGCCGTGAGGTCGAGGGTGACGTTGGCGGTCAGCGTGATCCCCGCCTTCTTGAGGGACTGGATGGCCGGCTGGACGAAGGTCTGGGACCCGATGTCATTGCCGAAGGCCATCGCCACCCGGGTGTAGTGCTTGTAGTACTTGGCGATGGCGACCATCGCGTAGGACTCCGCCAGGTCCGGCGGGACCAACCGGAAGAAGTAGGGGTAGTGCACGTGATCGAACTCGGACTGCCCGGTCATGCAGAACATCACCATCTTCTTGGAGTTGATGATGGGGACGACCGAGGCCGCCTCGTCAGAGGTGCACCCGATGACCAACACCAGGTGTGGCTCCGTCGCGAACATCTGGTTGGTCGCGGGGACCGCGTCGGCCGGGTCCCCTCTGGTGTCGAAGGTGGCGCAGGTGAGCTTGTGGCCGAGCACTCCCCCGGCCTGGTTGATCGCCTTGGTCGCGCCGAGACACGAGGCTTCGTAATAACCGCCCAGGGCGGCGTCCACTCCGGTGAAGGGAGCCAGGTCGGCGATCACCAGGGGATACTTGCCGGTCGTGGAGGTGGTGGTGGTGGCAGAGGAACAGGCGGCCAGGAGAAGCCCGCCGATCGTGAGAATCGCGCCGACCTTGATTGCGTGGGGCAATCTTCGTAGAGCGCTCATGGGTTGCGAATGACCTCCCGTGATATCAGGCTGCTGGCGGACATACCCGCCACCGTTATTGGAGTGAGGTTCCAGGGGCCGCTGCCCGCGGCCGGGACGTGACCGCCGGCAGCACGCGCTGGGAGCTTCCCGGCGGCCCCAGGGTCCGACGCTCTGGATTGACTGGCGACGATGCCATCTCGCAACCTCCCTCTGTTCAACGCGACCGGTACTAGAGTCCCGGGCCCACCGCTGCGGCCGGTAACCAGGTGCGTGTAACTCCCTCTGACTTTTCGGCAACCACCCGGTTGCGAATGGTGCCGACCCGCTCGATGGTCACCTCCACGATGTCGCCGGGCACCAGCCAGAGTGGAGGCTGCCGTCCGATCCCGACCCCTCCCGGCGTGCCGGTGGCGATGACGTCGCCGGGACGCAGGGTTGTGAAGGAGGAGAAGAACTCGATGGCGCGCGGCACGTTCACCAGCATCTGCGAGGTCCGGGCCGACTGCCGGATCTCCCCATTCACCGTGGTTGTGAGCTGAACGTCTGAGACGTCCACCTCGTCAACCGTCACCAGGTCGGGGCCCAGGGGCATGGTGCCGTCGAAGTTCTTGCCGGGAGTCCATTGGGTGCCCGCCCGCTGCCAGTCCCGGGCGGAGCCGTCGTTGCAGACCACGAAGCCGGCGATGGCGTCCAGGGCTCTCTCCGCCGGGATGTAGCGCCCCCCCCGGCCGATCACGATGCCGAGCTCGCCCTCGTAGTCGAAGCGCTCGCTGAGGGCGGGGCGGACCAGGTCGGCGAATGGTCCG
>JAKAWF010000023.1 GCA_021817025.1 bacterium | reverse complement strand
CCGATCTGCACCGATCGCCTGATCAACCTCTACGCAATCGGGGTCTTCACCGCGTTCACGCTGGCCCAGGGGGCCCTGGTCCGCCACGGCTGGCGCACCCGGGGGCCGCACTGGCGCCGCAACCTCTTCATCAACGGCCTGGGCGCTGCCGCCACCCTGCTGGTGGACGTGATCGTGCTGGTTGTCAAGTTCCGCCTGGGCGCCTGGGTGGTGCTGGTCATCGTCCCGATCCTGGTCTGGTACTTCTGGTCCGTCAGCCGCCACTACCGGCGCATCCGGGGCGAACTGCAGCGACTGTCGCCATCCGCCCGCCCCTTGCGCACCTACCGCACCGTGGTCCCGGTCAGGGAGTTGGACTCCCCCACCGAGAAGGCGCTGCTCTATGCCACCACCCTGGGCAGCGACGTGGTCGCCCTCAACCTCTCCACCGACCCTGCGGTTGGCGACGGCATCCGCAGAGTCCTGGCTCGGGCCGCGGCTGACCCCGGCCGCCGGCCGCAGGTGCGCACCCAGGTGCTCGACCGGCCGGAGCGGAAGGGCCTGCGTGCGCTCCTCAAGCTGCTGGACGAACTCCGGGCCCAGGCACCCGACCAGATGGTGACGGTGATGGTGCCGGAGTACGTGACCAGCGCGGGCAACCTCGACCTGCTCCGGCGGCCCGGCTCGCTGCGGCTCAAGTTCGCCCTGCTGCGCCAGCATCGGGTCGTGGCGGCCAGCTTCCCCAGCGCCTGGCATGACGAGCGCGAGACCGGACCGGCTCCGGCCGCCCGCCGGCAGGTGGCTCTGGTGCCGGTCTCCGGCCTGGACGTGCTCACCCTCCGCGGCCTCAGCTACGCCCGCTCCATCGCTGACGAGGTGATCGCGATCCACGTGGCCACCGGCCAACCGCTCGAGCAGCCGGTGGCGGAAGCGGGTCATGGAGGGGTGCGCCGCGATGACGTGGGGACCGAGCCGGACCAGGAGGCCAAGGCGCTGGTCGATGCCTGGGACGGCTGGGTCGACAGATACCTGGGCTCGGACCCGGAGCTGCCCCGGCCCCAGCTGGCGATCGTGCTCTCACCGTTCCGCACCGTGGTCCAACCCGTGCTGCGGTACCTGCAGGGCTACCGCGAGAAGGAGCGGGACGCGGTCTGCACCATTGTCTTCACCGAGCTGGTCACGCGCCATTGGTGGAACCAGTTGCTGCACAACCACCGCGCCTTCCACATCAAGTCCGCGCTCCTGGGTCGGGCGGACTTTGCGGTCGCCGACGTCACCTACGACCTCGGAGAGCCGTGATCGGGCGGCCTCCACTGGTGGCGGCCCAAGTAGAATTCGCGTGGTGACCGGGGAGAACGTATCGCTGACCCGGACCGAGGCGGAGACGCGGGCGTCCCTGATCCGGAGCTGCGAATATGCGGTGGAGCTCGACTTGGCCCAGGGGCCGGACCGCTACCGATTCACGGTCCGGCTGGAGTTCTTGGGAACTCCGGGGGCCAAGACGTTCATCGACGCCCAAGTGGACCGAGTCGACACGATCCATTGGCAGGGCAAACCCCTGGACCTGGGCGCCTATGCCAGGCAGCGCATCGAACTGCCACCGCTGGAGGCGAGCAATCTGCTGGAGGTCTCGGGCTCCTCGCCCTATCACCGCACCGGGCTCGGCCTGCACCTCGCCATCGACCCCTCCGACAACGAACGCTACCTGTACACCGATCTGGAGCCGGCGGAGGCGCACCGCGTCTTCCCCTGCTTCGACCAGCCCGATCTCAAGGGCCGCTTCAGCTTCAGGATCCGGGCACCCCAGGACTGGACCGTGGTATCCACTGAGCAGGGCCGGCCCGGCCCTGCCACCGACGCCGAGGGAGCCAGATGGTGGAGCTTCGAGCCCACCTCGCCGCTCTCACCCTACGTCCTGGGCATAGTGGCGGGGCGGCTCCACGCCGTCCACCGGCAGCACGGCGACATCCCCCTCTCCCTGTACGCGCCGCTCTCGCTGGCGCAGGACCTGGAGAAGGCGGCCCCCGAGATCTTCGAGGTGACGCGCCAGGGCCTGGACTTCTATCGGGAGCGCTTCGGGATCCCCTACCCGTTCTCCAAGTACGACCAGGCGTTCTGCCTTGAGAAGGTCAACGGAGCGATGGAGTCCCCGGGCTGCATCACCATCACGGACCGCATGATCTACCGCGGTCAGCCGTCCCCGCGGGAGCGGTCGCTGCGCGCCGAACTGATCCTGCACGAGATGGCCCACATGTGGTTCGGGGACCTGGTGACCCTGCGCTGGTGGGATGACCTCTGGCTCAACGAGAGTTTCGCCACCTTCATGGCGGCGGTGGCTCAGGACCGGGCCACCAGCTTCGACGACGCCTGGACCTACTGGGCCACCGCCTTCAAGCAGCTGGCGGTCGAAGAGGACCAGCACACCACCTCGCATCCGGTGGTGACGGCCGTGCCCGACGCCGAGGCGGTCCACCTCAACTTCGATCGGATCACCTACCAGAAAGGGGCGGCCGTACTGCGCCAGCTGGCCGCCTGGGTCGGCGAGGAGCCGTTCTTCGCCGCCGTCCACAACCATCTCGAGAGCCACCGTGACGGCAACGCCCAATTCCGCGACCTGGTGAGCGCCCTGGAAGCCAGCTCGGGACGGGATGTTGGGGCCTGGAGTCGCGCCTGGCTGGAGACGGTCGGGATCAACACCCTGCGGTGTGAGGTCAGGAGCTCTCCGGAGGCGGTCGGGGGCGAGCTCCAGTCGGTGCGGGTAATGCAGTCGGCGAGCCAGAGCCAGCCCACCCTGCGCCCCCATCGGATCGGGGTCGGCCTCTACGACTGGGAGCAGGGCCGACTGGAGCTGGTGCGGCGCTTGGAGGTCGACGTCGAGGGCTCGGCGACGGCCGTGGCCGAATTGGCTGGCAGCAAGCGGCCAGCCTTGATTCTGCCCAACGACGGGGCCTGGAGCTACGCCAAGTTGCGCCTGGATCCAATCTCGCAGCTGACCATGGAAGGCCACCTCGGAGAGGTCTCGGACAGCCTCGCCAGAGCGCTGCTCTGGGACGGAGCCTGGGACATGGTTCGCGACGCCGAGATGCCGGGGCGGCGCTTCGTCCAGATGGTGGTCGCCCATCTGCCTCAGGAGCGCGACCAGTCGCTGATCCCGGTTGTGCTCGGCAGCGCCCGGGCAGCCCTCTCCAACTACGTCGCGCCCGCCTGGGGCGATCAGCTGGAGGCGATGCTGGCCGCGGCTGCGGAGCGGGCTCTGGCGACGAGCCCGCCCCGCGGCCCAGACCAGGTGGCCTGGCTGCGCGCCTTCATCTCCGCCGCGAGCGCCCCGGATCAGGTGGATCGCTGTCGCGCCATGCTGGGCGGCGAGCAGTTGCCGGAGGGGGTCGTGCTGGACCTGGAACTGCGCTGGCGGCTCGTGACCGCGCTCTGCGCTCGGGGCGCAGCTGGAGACGAGGAGATCACGGACATGCTCAGAGCGGATTCCACCAGCACCGGCCAGGTGCGGGCGCTGGCGGCTCGGGCGGCCATGCCGTCGGCGTCCGCCAAGGAGCACGTTTTCCGCTTCCTGACCGAGGACGAGAGCGCCACCGTGGAGGCGACCATATGGGTTGGGCGCAGCTTCGCCGGAGTCCGCCGCGAGGACCTGCTGCTGCCCTACATCCCCCGCTTCTTCGCGGCCGTCGACAGGCTTGGTCAGAGTCGTGGCCCAGAGTACAGCCGGGACCTGGCCTACTGGTTCTTCCCCTCCTTGCCTCCGCACGTGATGCTGGTGGCGGCGATCGAGGAGCAGTTCCGGCGGCCGGATCTGAGACCCGACCTGCGCCGAATCTACCAGGACGGATTGGAGGAGGCTCAGCGCGCCATCCGCGCGCGCGAGCTGGATCAGCGCACCCCGGCCGAGCTGCCCGCACTGGGAGAGTGATCCGCTCTCGGTCGGCCCCCTTCAGTCTGCGAGACCGACTTAGAACAGCTGGAGGCAGGGCTCCAGGTCATCCACACCGCCCCCGCACAGCCGGTGCCGCCGCCAGCGCGCGCGCCCGGCGCAGCCAGGTCACGGCAGAGTTCCCACTCCGGCGGTCGGCCAGCTGCCTGTCTTCCTCATAGCCCAGCACCAGGGAGACGGCCAGCCAGGCGTGGTTGTCACTGCGGGCCGAGCGCTGCGCCTCCTCCGCCCCCGGGCCGGCCAAGCCGAGGTGAGGAATGGCGGCCTGCATCTCCTTGCCCAAGCCACGGCCCTGAAGCTCCAGCCCGATTCAGGAACCGCCGCTGAAGCTGCGGCCGGCGCGGAGGTTGTCGTGCGAGCGCCCTGAACGCCGATCACCGCTCCCGGATGCACCACCACCGGCTGCGCTGGCACCTGTCCGCCACGACGCCGAGAACGCCGACGCTGCCTGAGGCGACCGTCCAGCGCAGCGGGGGTGCTCACGTCAGCTTGAGCCGTCACCTCGGGCTGGAACGATGAGGACCGGACAGCGGGCCATGGATATCAGCCGTAATGGTCGGACCCGGGCCAACATGGCTTGGGAGCCGTGCGGACGGGGCGACCCGAGCACCAGCATCTGGGCTCCCTCAGCGGCGGCCAGAAGGACCTTTGAGGTCGCTCCCCGCACCGCCAAGCAGGTGATGTCGCCGGCGTCACCCAGGGCTTGGCGGACCGCGGTCGCCAGGCCCTCCTCCACCTCTGCCTGCCACTCGCCAGGAGTCCGGGGCTCGATGGCGGGCGGCCGGATGCCCGGCGGCCCTGAGGAAACGGGCGGGCTCCAGGCGGTGATCGCTCGGAGCTCCAACCCTCGCAGGCTGGCCTCCTCAGCCGCTCGTCGGAGGGCGGACTGGGAACCGGTGGTCGGGCTGACCCCGACCACGATGTAGCCTCGGGCGGACGCGTCTGGCGCAACTGGACTCATGGACGCCTCCTCTTGCAAGTGGGGTGACGGCGGTCAGCGGTTGCAACTGGGGCGGTGGCCGCAGAGTTCATGCCTGCCTGCCCGAGGTGACCCCGACCCGGCCCACCGCCGACAGCGGGCGGGCCACGTCCTCCAGTGACATTCGCTCCGCGTTGACTCCGAAGAACCAGGCGACGACCCCTCCCGCGAACATCACCACCGCGCCCACGTAGTAGCCAATGGTCAGCGGGCCCGGGTTGTGGCCCGCGCCGACCAGGGAGGCGAAGATCAGGGGGGCGCCCACTCCTCCTACCAATTGAGAGATGGCGAAGAAGAAGGAGATCGCCTGTCCCCGCAGCTCCAGCGGAAAGATCTCGCTGACGGTCAAGTAGGCAGAGGAGGCCCCCGCGGAGGCGAGGAAGAAGATCACGCACCAGAAGATGGTCTGGGTGGTCGCCGTCAGGACGCCGGCGTCAAAGAGGACCCCTGATATAGCCAGCAGGATCGCTGACACACAGTAGGTGAACATGATCATCTTGCGGCGGCCGATGGTGTCGAACAGGCGCCCGATCAGCAGCGGGCCAGCTAGGTTACCGAGCGCAAATGGGAAGAAGAAGAAGCCAATCTGGTCAGCGGCCACATGGTAGAAGTGCACCAGCACCAGAGCGTATGAGAAGAAAATGGCGTTGTAGAGGAAGGACTGGGTCACCATCATCGAGAAACCCAGAAACGAACGCGATGGGTAATCCCGGAGCATGGTCCTGGCTATCTGCAGGTATGAGACCATGCCCTGTCCCGTCACCTCAATGGCCCGACGGTCGGGCACCGGGGCCAGTTCCAACCCCTGCCTGCGCACCCGGGCCTCGATCTCGTCCACGGTGCGCTCGGCCTCGGCACCGCGGCCGTGCGTCAGCAACCAGCGCGGACTCTCCGGGATTTGGCGGCGCAGGTAGATGATCACCAAACCGATGACCGGGCCAACGAAGAACGCGATCCGCCAGCCCAGGTTGACCGGCAGCAGGTGGGGGTTGAGAAAGAAGATGGAACCAACTGAGCCGATCATCGCGCCCGCCCAGTAGGTGCCGTTGATGGCTATGTCGGCCCTGCCACGGTAGTAGGAGGGAATCAGCTCGTCGATGGCGGAGTTGATCGCGGTGTACTCACCGCCGATACCCATCCCCGCCAGGAAGCGGAACAGGAGGAGGAACCCCAGAGTCGGCGACAGCCCGGAGATGCCGCTGGCCATGAGGTAGAGCGTCAGGGTCCAGATGAAGAGCCGCTTGCGCCCCAAAGAGTCGGTGAGGCGCCCGAACACCAGTGCTCCCACCACCTCCCCGGCCAGGTAGACCGTTCCGATCAGCCCGACCTCAGCGCTGCTGAGGCCGAGGGTGGAGTGCTCCTGCAGCACCGGGCTGACGCTTGCAACAATCTGGATCTCAAGACCATCGAGGATCCATGAGACCCCGAGGCTGATGATCACCAGCCAATGGAACCGGCTCCAAGGTAAGCGGTCCATCCTCGCCGGGACCAAGCTTCGAATTGTCTTCGCGCTGTCCGCGCTGCTCATCGGATCCCCCTGCCGCCAAGAATCGGGCCGATGCCGAGACGATAGCGCACCGGAGGTGGCCCTGCGCCGCGCAGATGGAATCAATGCAACCACGGGATCAGGACGGTGATGGACAGCCCTCCTGGGGACGATCCGGCGACCCTGGTCATGGCGAGCGGCCATCCCCATAACGGGGTTGCTGCCGCCGGCCGGAGCGGCGCCCCTGGGTATCCTGGCGGCATGGGATTCCCCAATCTGGCGGGCAAGCACGCCTTCGAACCGTTCGTCAACCCGAGCGACTACCAATGCTACTTGGCGGACGCCTTCGCCTGGCCGGGGCTGCCACCGATGCTGGGGGTGATCATCACCTTCCAGAACTCCTTCTTCCAGCGGGTCGTGGCCGACCCGTCCTGGAAGCGACTGGAGGCGCCCCGTGGAGCCGTCGGTGACTTCCACCTGCGGGCGACCAGACAAGGGCTGGTTGGCATCACCGGGGCCTTCGGGGTGGGCGCCCCCGCCGCCACCAACCGAATGGAGGACATCGCCGCCGCGGGGCCGCTGCGATTTGTGGCGATTGGGTACGCCGGGGGACTCCAGCCAGGGCTCAAGGTCGGAGACCTGGTGGTCTGCGACCGCGCCGTCCGCGATGAGGGGGTGTCCCATCACTATCTGGCACCGGGCCGCTACGCACAACCGTCGCCGGCCCTCACCGCCAGCCTTCTGGCCCAACTCCGGGCCCACGGCCGCGAGGTCCTGGTCGGCACCACCTGGACCATAGACACCCCCTATCGCGAGACCGTCGACGAGTTGCGGCACTATCGCGACGAAGGGGTGCTGACAGTGGAGATGGAGGCCGCGGCGCTGGCTGCCGTCGCCGAGTTCAGGGGGCTGGAGTTCGCCACCGCTTTCACCATCAGCGACCAGCTGACCGGCGCGAGATGGAGGCCCCAGTTCCACCACGAGGCAGCGCAGACGGGCCTCGACCGGCTGTTGGCGGCCGCCATCGCCACCCTCGCCGCCACCGTGGGCCCAGCCCCGTCAGCCGTCCTGCGGGAGAGCGGCTGAACCCAGCCGGTGGGTCGGGTTCCGACTCCACCACCTCGTCCGCGGGCCCGAGGCTCGGACGAGGCGGTTCAGGTGACCAGTCGAGTGGTGGGGACTTGGTCTCGAGTTCCCCCCTCGAGTATTGAGGAGGCTTCCTGGACCAGCAGCCGGATGGCCTCGGCCAGGGCCAGCGCCGAGCTGGCGTCGAGTTCCACCGCGACCCTGGCGGCAGGGCCCTGGGCAGGGTTGAGAAAGTCGATGTTGAGGGTGTGCTCAGCCGGCGCGTGGAAGGGATGGTCGAAGTAGACCGTGGCGTCGGTCAGATGAAACCAGCCGCCGGCGCCCTTGCCGCTGCCGCTGACCGTGACCCGTTCGGTGCGATAGGTGCACACAGCTCAGGCTCCCAAGTAGCGCGCGAAGAAGTCGAAGATTCTCGCCCAGCCGTCGTTGGCGGCCTGCGGCCGGTAGCTCACCCGGTCGGTGGCAAAGAACGCGTGCCCGGCACCCTCGTAGGTGTGGAACTCGAAGGCCTTGCCATTGGCGGTCAGAATTGCCTCCAGATCGGCCGTCTCAGCGGGGGCGGGGTGTTGGTCCTCGGCACCGAACAGCCCCAGCAAGGGACAGCTGAGCTGGGGTGCCAGGTGCGCCAGGGAGGAGACCTGGAGGGGCATTCCGGGCGGTGGTTCGGCGACGATGAAGGCGCCGTAGCAAACCACCGCCGCTGCCAGGGGCAGGCTGCAGGCAGCCAGGAACGACTGCCGACCCCCCGAGCAGTACCCGATCGTGGCCACCTTCCCATTGCAGTAGGACAGCGACTTCAAGTGCTGGATCGCGCCCTCCACATCCCCCACCAAGCGCTCGTCGGGGACCCCTCCCTTGGCCCGCGCGGCGGCGGCGGCGTCGTCCGGGCTCGCCCCGGGGGCCTCCCTGAAGTAGAGGTTGGGACAGAGCGCCAGGTAGCCGTGGGCGGCGAACTTTCGGGTGATCTCCTTGATACCCTCGTCGTAGCCCGGCATGTGATGGATCACCACCACACCGCCGCGGGGACCGCCGTCGATGGGTTGGCCGAGGTACGCCTCGAGCTCGTCGCCACCATGGCCGCGGAACCGGATCGTCTCCGCGCGCATCGAGTCACTCATCACGGTCGTTTCTCTTATTGAACCGGGCGCTGGGCCGCGCCCCGATGGCGCCCGCTGCATTCATTGTCCCAAGCGAGCCCGTTCGTGCGGGCTGGGCCGCGTGTCCGCGGGCACGGTTGCGGGCCCGATGGGAGTCGCAGGAGAGGGGTCGCACCGATCTGAACCGAAGCAGGCGGCCCGGAGTTCTGTCCAGCTTTCCGCCGCCGCCAGGGCGGGCGCCCAGCGGGAGGCGGCGCCCGCCTCAGACCAGGTCCAGCACCACGACCGGAATCTCGCGCACGGTCCGGGCCGAGTAGTCGTTGTACGCGGGCCAGATCTGGGCCATCAGGTGCCACAGCTGGGCGCGCTCCTCGCCTTGGGCGACCCGGGCCCGGACCGCTGCCACCATGGCCCCCACCTGGACCTGGCATTGATCGTGGGCGAGCAGGTTCAGATACCAGGCGGGGTGTTCCCGGGCGCCGCCCTTGGAGGCCACCACCACGTAGGCGGTCCCATGTTGGCCGTAGATGAGGGGGGTCAGGCGGGGCTCCCCAGAGCGCCTGCCGGTGGTGGTCAGGATCAGGGTCTGAACGCCGTTCCAGGCATGCCCCACCTGGCCACCCGTGGCGAGATAGCGACGCACGTGCTCCGCCCCGAACAGAGGCGGCGCCGACCTTGGTTCAATCTCCGCCAACTTGGTCTCCTCCTCGCTCAGCGGGCCAGCTCTGGGCACATCCGGTGGCGGGGCCCAGCACCCAATCCAACCGCGTCAGCGTCCCAAGCAAAGCATATGACGATGCCGCTCCGAGCTCACCGAAGTCACCCACGAGGACTCGGCCAGGGGCAGGAGGACCAGCCTGCGCCAGGCAGGTGGCCACCGAGGCCGCAGAGAGCACCGACCAGTCAGCGCCCGTGCCTGGGCTCGGCTGAGGCCGCCGCGGCGGGAGGGCCACGGCCAGCCCGTCGCGGAGACTCAGCGAGGTCGGGTTCAGTTTGGACTAGGAAGAGACGATTGGAGGATCATGTTCCGAGTCCGGCCAGCCAAAGGGGGAGAGCGATGGGTGACGAAGCGGCGAATCAGGACAAGCTGACGGTGACCGACAGCCGGACCGGCCGGAGTTATGAACTGCCGATCGTGGATGGGACGGTGCGTGCGCTCGATCTCCGGCAGATCAAGGTGTCCGCCGACGACTTCGGGATGATGACGTACGACCCCGCCTACCAGAACACCGCCAGCTGCCGCAGCGCGATCACCTACATCGACGGCGACAAGGGGATCCTGCGCTACCGGGGGTACCCGATCGAAGAACTGGCCGAGCATCGCAGCTTCCTGGAGATCTCCTACCTGCTGCTCAACGGCGAGCTGCCCACCCCGGCCGAGCTGGGCACGTGGACCGCCGAGATCACCCACCACACCTTCATCCACGAGAACATCAAGCGCTTCATCGACGGCTTCCACCACGACGCTCACCCGATGGGGATGCTGGTCAGCGCGGTGGGGGCGCTATCGACCTTCTACCCCGAGGCCAAGCAGATTCACGATCCCGCGATCCGGCACCGCGAGATCGTGCGCCTGATCGCCAAGATGCCGACCATCGCCGCCTTCGCCTACCGGCACGCCATGGGGCTGTACTACGCCTATCCGGACAACGAGCTCTCCTACACTGGCAACTTCCTCAACATGATGTGGCGCGCCACCGAGCTCAAGTACCAGCCCAACCCGGTCTTGGAGCACGCCCTGGACGTGCTGCTGGTGCTCCACGCCGACCACGAGCAGAACTGCTCCACCAGCACCATGCGGCTGGTGGGAAGCTCCCAGGCGGACCCCTACTCGGCCATGTCGGCGGCCTGCGCGGCGCTCTACGGCCCCCTCCACGGCGGCGCCAACGAGCAGGTCCTGCGCATGCTCAACACCATCGCCAGCGTGGGCAACATCCCCGACTACATCCGGCGGGTCAAGGCGGGCGAGTTCCGGCTGATGGGCTTCGGCCACCGGGTCTACAAGAACTTCGATCCCCGGGCCCAGCTGATCAAGCGGGTGGCGGAGGAGGTCTTCGAGGTGACCGGCCCCAGCCCCCTGCTCGACATCGCCCTGGAGATCGAGCGGATCGCGCTCGAGGACGACTACTTCATCACCCACAAGCTCTACCCCAACGTGGACTTCTACTCGGGGATCATCTACCTGGCGATGGGCATCCCAGTGGAGATGTTCCCGGTCCTCTTCGCCATGGGGCGCACCCCGGGCTGGCTGGCGCAGTGGGAGGAGGGCCTGCTGGATCCGGACCAGAAGATCGGCCGCCCCCGGCAGGTCTACGTGGGTTACCCGGAGCGACACCTGCCAGCCTGAACCGTTACTCCCCAAGTTGGCCAACGTCGGCCAACCCGGAAATCTCTTCCCCCAGGCGGGTGAGACTGGGTTGTCGCCCCGGTGGCGGCGCGGGGGCATGGGAGCCGCTAATGGGGACATGCGAGAGCCGAAGGCGAGTCAAGAAGTAGTAGTAGAAGCTGGGGAGAGGGGTCCGGGGAGAGGGGGTGAACAACTCGACCGGGCTGTGGATTCTCCCGGCAGCGTCCGTGCCCCGGCAGGACCAAGCCTGCTCGAGAAGCCCAAGGCGCCTCTGGCGATCACCCACGCCGCGCCTTGATCCACGCCGACCCCGTGGACCCCGGCGTAGTTCGCCTGTCCCAAGACAGAGGTCCAGGCCGGGTTCACGGGGACATCCCTGACCCCCTCGCGAGCGGATCTGCTGGCCAGGGTGGTCAGGATCTGGTTGTAGGAGAAGCAGGAGAGCAGGCGAGCCAGCCGGCGCGGGAGATGGCGCAGTCCAGCCCGCGAGCGGGAGAAGTCGAGGTCCTCATCGGCGATCGCCGCCCCTGCCGACTTGGCAATGGCAACCAGCCCCGCCACCCCGATCGCGTCGGCGTCGTGACTGGCTTCCCCGGTGAGGGGCAGGACGATCCTCCCCCAGGCGGCCTGGTTCCCCGACCGGTTCACCAGCGACCAGGCCAGGTGGTCCCTAGTTCCTGGCTAAAACGGCCTGGGGTGGTCCCTAGTTTGTGGCCAAAACCTCTCTGGGTGGTCCCTAGTTACTGGCTAACACTCTCCCTGGGTGGTCCCTAGTTCGTGGCAGGCCACATCCAGAAGACCCGCACACTGATGGGGCCGCTGGCCAGCCTCGCCTTGCAGGGCGTGGATGGGCGGGCGCTTCACCCGGGCCCAGAGCCGCTGGCCCACGCCGCGGCATCCCGTTGCCATCGGAGCCTGGCCGAGGCCGCGCTCTCCGAGGGTTCCAGCACCCGGGCGAGGCCCGCCCGGCGGCTCGACTTCTGGCGGTTGCGCTCCCGGCCGGCGCAGAAGCCCTCCAGATGGATCGCCGCCCACTCGGCTCCGCCCGAGAGTTCCCTCGTGATCTCATCGCTCACGGTGCCTCAGTCCCCTGGGAACACAGGTTTGGGCTGCCTGCTCTGACCCCCAGCCATGGCCGCTCCCCAAATGGCCGTGATTGACCAACGAGGCCGGCAACTGTTGGCAACCCGAGCCAAGAGCTCCCGGGCTGGCGTCACCGGCGAGGCGGTGGGTGGGCCCAGCAGGCGCTGATCACGGCAGGTTCTGACCGCGGAACTCGAACGCCAGCTTGGGACAGATCCGCCGCTCCTTGAACTCCCCAAGAGTCCGCTCCAGCTTGTTGGACAAGCTGGTGCCATCCGCGCCCCACAGCTCCAGCCGGGACGCTGGGTCTATGCCGAAGGCGTCGGCCACGGCCTTCTCGACCTCACCAACCGTGGTCCCCCACGACAGGCGGAACTCTCTGCTCTCGCCGGCCGAGGTGACGGTGAGACGGGCCCGGTCAAGGTTCTCGCTGTTCTCGTTCATCGCTGGGACACTGCCTCCACCACGTATTCTGGCTCCTCATCGTTGGGGTCCTCGCGATTGAGCGCGGAGCACACGGCCTCAGCGCGATCCCGCGAACCGAAGCTCAGGGGAGTCCCGTCGGGACTCTGGAGCCGAAAGGTCCCCCGCCGGCGGCTCCGGATCGTGAACTCGGGGGTATCTTCCCCGGCCATCAGTAGCAGAAGACCCTGCAGTCGTCGTCCAGGCCGACCTCGGAGTAGCGCGCCGCGCCCATGGCCGCGTCCACCTCGGGGATCAGGTCCTCCATGGTGAGGTCGTGCAGGGACAGCGAGGCGGGACAGACGTAGAGGCCCACCCCGGCTGACTTGGCCTCCTTGATGAAGTCGAGCACCGTCTTGTGGGCGCCTTCCTTCACGGTCAGGGTCTCCGCCACGCCCTTCTTGAGCAGCAGGGTCGCATCCATGGTGCTCACGATCAGCACCTCGTAGTCGAGGGCGGCCGCCGCCATCGCCTGGAAGAAGGGGGTTCCGAGTCGATGGGGCGACTCCGGACCCGAGGTCATCATGATCAGCAACTTGTTCGCCATGGCACCCTCCTGACGACCGCGGACCAGCCGGCCCTTGACTTGGGGCGCGAGAAGCATAATATGCCGACATCCGAATGTGGCTGACCTCCTGTCCTGGGGGTTCCGGACAAGGCCGGCTCGGAGGTATTGCGATGCAGGTGCAAGTGTCCGCCCCAGAAGAGATGCAGGCGCTGGTGAGACAGGCCGTCGATACGTACCTCGCCGAGAAGGCCCAGCACGAGGCTGAGCGCACCAAGAAGATCGCCCTGATCTCGACCAAGGGGAGCCTCGACATGGCCTACCCTCCCCTGATTCTGGCCACCACCGCCGCCGCCCTGGGCTGGGATGCCGCCATCTTCTTCACCTTCTACGGGCTGAACATCATCCACCGCCAGAAGCAGGTCAAGCTGCAGGTGGCGCCGCTGGGCAACCCGGCCATGCCCATGCCGGTCCCCAACCTGCTGGGCGCGATCCCGGGCATGACCTCGCTCGGGACCAAGGTGATGAAGTCGATGTTCAAGTCCCACGGCGTCGCCTCCATCGACGACCTGCTGGAGGCCGCCGTCGCTGGCGGGGTGCGCCTGATGCCGTGTGCGATGACGATGGGGGTCTTCGGCTACGCGGCGGGCGACCTCATGAACGGTGCCGAGGCACCCTGCGGCGCCGCCACCTTCCTGGACTGGGCCTCCGACGCCGACGTCTCCCTCTTCATCTGAGGTGGCGCAGGACTCCAACGCCGGGGCTTACTACGAGATGCACGCCTACCTCTGCAAGGCCCTGGCCCATCCGGTGCGGCTGCTCATCATCGATCAGCTCAGAGACGGGCCCCGCCCGGTCGGCGAGCTCGCCGTGGCGCTGAGCCTGTCCCAGAGCAACCTCTCCCAGCACCTGGGCATCCTCCGGGCCAAGCGGCTGGTGGGGCACCGGCGGGAGGGGAGCAACGTCTACTACCAACTGCGGGATCCGCGCCTGGTCCAGGCCTTCGACCTCCTGCGAGAGGTCCTGCGGGACGTGCTGAGGGAGGAAGAGTGGCTGGCCGGCTCCTATGAGGCGGTGACCTCGCAGCCGGCACCTCCCCGCCTGGGACGGTCGTGAGCCAGAGACGAGGATGCCAGTGGCGATAGGCCCCGGCACGCCAGCGATGGCCGAGGATCAGGTCAGTCTGGCCGGGGCCGAGTTGAGGGCACTGGAACATCTGCGCCTGGCGGTCGCCGGCAGCGGCGACATGGACGAGGTCCAGGAATGCATCGTGGCCGCCGTCAGCGAGGCGCTGGGACTGCCGGATGCCACCGTCGGCCTGGTCGACGAGGCTCAGCGCCGGGTGGGCAACTGGCATGGCGCCCCGGCGAAGACGCTGACAACAGATGCGCAACAGCCGCTGCCGATCGCTGACGGAGGTGCCCTCGCCAAAGCTTTCGCAACCCCGGCGCGGTTGGTGCGGGTCCAGTTCATCGCCGCGCCCTGCGCCATCGCCGCGATCTGCTACCGAGGGCAACCGCTGGGGCTGCTCGCCGTGGGGATCCCCGCAGGCGGCCTCAGCACGCCGCTGACAGCCGCCCTGGAGCGCTTCACCGCCCACGCCGGAGAGGCGCTCGCAGGCGTCCGGATGTGCGTGGACCGCACCCGCCGGCTGGCGGTGGAGGCGGAGCGAACCCGGATCTCCATCGACATGCACGACGCCGTGATCCAGTCCTTGTTCGCCATCACCTGCACCCTCGAGGGTTGCGCCCGAGCAGCCGAGAAGGACGACCAGGAGCAGGCGCACCGCCTGGATGAATGCCAACGCCTGGTCGAGAAGACCCTGGTCCAGGTGCGCCAGAGCATCTACGATCTGTGGCCGGCCGAGCTTCTGGAACGGCAGTTCCTGGGCCAGTTGCGCGAACATCTCGGGGACCTGGCCGGACCGCCCCTGGAACTTGAGTGGGAGGCGCGCGGACACTTCGCCGACCTGTCTCGCGAGGCGCGCCACACCTTCTTGTCGGTGGCCCAGGAGGCGCTCAGCAACGTGGCCCGTCACGCTCAGGCGCGCCACGTGAAGGTCGTCCTGGATGCCGGCTCCGACCCAGTTCGGCTGCGGGTCTCGGACGACGGCTCGGGCTTGCGGGAGGACCAGATGAAGCCCCAGTTCGGCATCCGGGGCATGCGGGCTCGGCTGGCGACCCTGGGAGGACGGCTCCAGCTCGTGTCCGAGCCCGGTACGGGAACCACGCTGGAGGCGGCAGTCCCCCGGCACAGGGCCTTTTCCGGCAGCAGCCCCTTGTGATCCGGGTCCTGGTCGCCGACGACCACGAGCTGGTCCGCCAGGGCTTGGCGCTCATGTTCGGGCCCAACCCTGACATCGAAGTGGTCGGCACCGCGGCCAGCGGCGAGGAGGCCCTCGTCCGGGCCGCTGAACTCCAGCCCGATGTGATCCTGATGGACCTGCGCATGCCCGGCATGGGAGGATTGGCGGCACTGCGTCTGCTCCAGCAGCAAGGCTCCACGGCCAAGGTGCTGGTGCTCACCGGGGTCGATGGTCCGCAGGAGGTCATGGGGGCTGTGCAAGCCGGCGCCGCTGGTTACCTGGTCAAGCAAACCTCGGTGGCCCACCTGGGCGATGCGATCCGGGCCGTGGCGGCCGGGCAGTCCTACCTGGACCCGGCCGTCACCGGTGAGATCCTCTCCCTGGCGCGGCGTGGCTTCAGGGAGGTAGGTGGCCCGTGGCACCTCAGCCAGCGGGAGTTGGAAGTGCTGGGGCTGGTCGCCCAGGGGCTCAGCAACCGCGAGATCGCCGGTCGCCTCTTCCTCAGTGACGAGACAGTCCGCAGCCATGTCAAGAACACCCTGCGCAAGATGGGCAAGAAGCACCGGCTCGAAGCCGTGCTGGCGGCCCTTCAGGTGGGTCTCCTCGACAGCGGGCAGGGGAGCCCGGACGGCCCAGATTTCCCCCTTTCGGGGGATGGTAATCGCCCCCCCCGGGGGAACCCGAGGGCCAGACGGCCCTCGCATACTGGAGTGAAGCCGGCTGACATAGGAGGGGCGTAGCCCATGGGTCCCAGGGCGTTCCACATTTCGGTGCCGTCTGGGCCGCCAGCCGGGGAACGGGGCCCAGCCTCGGTCAGGCGCCCATGGAATGCGAAGGCTGGGGCACTGCCCGGGGCTGAGATCTTCCCCCGTCGCTGGGAAGGCCGGGCCCTGGCTGGTTCGCCTCCAGCGGCCCTCGGTGACCTTCAGCCGGGTGCGTCAGGGCGAGGGTGTGAAGTGACTCGATCCCTACCACAAGCCTCGACCCAGCTGCCCGCAGAGGGTTCGGGCGCCATGAATGAGGCCGCCTCGGCCACCGGCGGGGGAAGAGGCAGCGAAGGGGCGGCCGAGCGGATCTGCGTGCTCTCCGACATCCACGGGAACGTCTACGCCTTGGAGGCGGTGCTCGAGGACATCCGCGGCCTGGGCTGCGACACCTTGGTGGTGGCGGGCGACCTCGCCGCCCATGGTCCGGCCCCGGCTGAGTCCGTCGATCTCGTCCGCAGCCTGGGCGCCATCACGGTTCGAGGCAACACCGACCGCTACCTGGCCGAAGGCTCGGCACCGCTGGCGGGAACTCGCGATCCAGAGCAGTCCATCTCCTTGGACTGGAGCCGAGAGCAGCTGGGACGGGACCGCCTCCGCTTCCTGGGGGAGCTGCCGCCCTCGGCTGAGCTGGCCGGCTGCTTGGTGGTGCATGGATCCCCGGGGAACGACGAGCGCGGCATCTGGCCCGACACCCCCGACTCCGAGATCGACGCCCACGCCTGGGCGGGCACGCTCCTCTGCGGCCACACCCACCGCCCCTTTCAGCGCAGGGTGGCGCGGGGGGAGGTGGTCAACGTGGGCAGCGCGGGCTGGACCCTGGACGGCGATCCCCGTCCCAGCTATGCCCTGCTCGAACGGGATCACGGCGAGCCGGCTGGGCCCTGGCGGGTGACCCTGCGTCGGGTCGACTACGACCGCAGCCGACCCCTGGCGGAGCTGGAGCGGCGCCAGGTGCCGTGGCGGGCGGCGGTCCACCACTACATCGAGACCGCCACCTGGCGCACCCCGGCGGGCCTGGTCCGGACGCCGGCATGACCCTGGTCCCCCCCCACGGTCCCCGCCGTCGCCTCGAGCCGCTGCTGGTTTCGGAACCGGATCGCGCCGAGCGCACGGCTAGGGCCGGGACTCTGCCCAGGGTCCAGATGACCTCGCGGGAGACCTCCGACCTGATCATGATGGGAATCGGGGCATTCACCCCCCTCGCGGGCTTCATGGGCGAGGGGGACTGGCGCGCCAGCAGCGGCCAGATGCAGCTGGCCGACGGGACCTTCTGGCCCCTTCCCATAACCCTGTCGGCCAGCGCCGAGGTGGCCAGCGGGGTGGCCCAGGGCAGCGAGGTAGCCCTGGTGGACGGTGAAACCGGCGAGATCATGGCCGCGATGCGGGTCGACGAACGGTACCGCATCGACCGCCAGTACGAGTGCCGCGAGGTCTACCACACCACTGACCCCGCCCACCCGGGTGTGGCCAAGGTGCTGGAGCAAGGGGAGTTCAACCTCGCTGGACCGGTGGAGGTGCTCTCGGAGGGGCACTTCCCCCGGCAGTACGCCGGGCTCTACCTCCGCCCCGCGGAGACTCGGGAGCTGTTTGGGCAACTGGGGTGGAGCACGGTGGCGGCGTTCCAGACGCGCAACCCCATGCATCGCGCCCACGAGTACCTCGCCAAGGTGGCTGTCGAAGTCTGCGACGGGGTCCTGATCCACCAGCTCCTGGGACGGCTCAAGGCAGGCGACATCCCCGCCGAAGTGCGGGTGCGGGCCATCGACGCCCTGGTCTCCGGGTACTTCGTGCCCGGCACCTGCGTCCAGGCCGGTTATCCGATGGAGATGCGGTATGCGGGACCCCGAGAGGCGCTCCTGCACGCCGTCTTCCGGCAGAACTATGGATGCAGCCACCTCATCGTGGGCCGCGACCACGCCGGCGTGGGCAGCTACTACGGACCGTTCGACGCCCAGGCCATCTTCAAGGAGATCCCTGAGCGAGCGCTCGAGTTGCGGCCGATGTTCTTCGACCTGACCTTCTACTGCCGAGGCTGTGACGGCATGGCCTCATCCCGGACCTGCCCTCACGATCCCGGCCAGCGCCTGCTCATCAGCGGCACCGACCTGCGCCGGCTGCTGTCCCTTGGGGAGGAGGTGCCCGAGCACTTCAGCCGCCCGGAGGTGCTGGAGATCCTCCGAGAGCACTACCTCGGCCTGGCCCAGGAAAGTGGCCCGGCCAACTCCGATCGCCCACCCGCCAACCCCGCCCAGACGCTCGATCAGAGGAGGACGTAGCGATGCCGACCTATGTCAATCCGGACAAGTGTGACGGCTGCAAGGCCCTCGACAAGCCCGCCTGCGCCTACATCTGCCCCAACGACTTGATGGTGCTGGACGTGGCCATGGGCAGGGCTTTCAACCAGGAGCCGGACCAGTGCTGGGAGTGCTATGCCTGCGTCAAGACCTGCCCCCAGTCAGCGATCGCGATGCGCGGTTACACGGACGTGATGCCCCTGGGGGCCAGCCTGACCCCGCTGCGCGGCACCGAGTCCATCATGTGGACCGTCCAGTTCCGCGACCAGCGGGTGAAGCGGTTCAAGTACCCGATCCGCAGCACCGAGTGGGGATCCATCGAGCCTTTCGAGGGGGCGGCCGCCCCCGACCTCGCCACCCTCAAGGATCCCCACCTGTGCGCCGAGGGGTCCTGGCTGGGCGTGGACAAGCTGCCGGTACCGAGCGGGAGGATGTGATGAACCAGCCCGAGATTGAGGTTGTGGAGACCGACCTCCTGATCCTCGGCGGCGGCATGGCAGGCTGCGGTGCCGCCTTCGAAGCCGGGTACTGGGGCAGGGCCCATGGACTGCGCACCACGATCGTGGAGAAGGCAGCGGTGGAGCGCAGCGGAGCGACGGCGATGGGGCTGTCGGCGATCAACTGCTACATGGGCATGCGCTGGGGAGAGAACCAGCCCGAGGACTTCGTGCGCTACGTCCGCCAGGACCTGATGGGCCTGTGCCGGGAGGACCTGGTCTACGACATCGCCCGCCACGTCGACTCCTCGGTGCACATGTTCGAGAAGTGGGGATTGCCCATCTTCAAGACCGAGGACGGCCACTACAAGCGCGAGGGCCGCTGGCAGATCATGATCCACGGGGAGTCCTTCAAGCCGATCGTGGCGGAGGCGGCGAAGAAGGCGATCGGCCCCGAGAACGTCTACGAACGGATCTTCGTCTCCGATCTCCTCAAGGATCCCGCCACCGGGCACGTCTCGGGCGCCATCGGCTTCTCGGTGCGCGACCACAAGGTCTACGTGTTCAAGGCCCGGGCGGTGATCTCCTCGGCGGGAGGCGCCACCGGGATCTTCCGGCCCCACGCGGTGGGCGAGGGACTGGGGCGGATCTGGTACGCGCCCTGGAACACCGGCTCCGCCTACTCGCTCATGATCAAGGCTGGCGCCACCATGACCCAGATGGAGCACCGGCTGGTGGTCACCCGCTTCAAGGATGGCTACGGGCCGGTGGGGATGTGGTTCCTGCTCTTCAAGGGCAAGGTGCGCAACGCCTACGGAGAGCTGTACGAGGACACCCAGGCGAAGGCCCTGGATGAGTTCCCCCCCTACGGCCAGACCCGGCCGATCCCGACCCCGCTCCGCAATCACCAGATGCTGCTGGACCGCGCCCAGGGGAAGGGGCCGCACTACATGCGCACCGACGACGCGCTGCAGGCGCTCACCCAGGGGCTGGACCCCAAGGCCATCCGGGCGATCGAGAGCGATGCCTGGGAGGACTTCCTGGACATGACCATGTCGCAGGCGCTGCTCTGGGCCTCCAACAACATCGACCCGGCGGTCCAGCCCTCGGAGCTGACCCTGACCGAGCCCTACCTGATGGGGTCGCACTCATCCGCCACCGGCGCCTGGGTCAGCGGCCCGGAGGACCTCGCCGCCGAGGGCTACTTCTGGGGCTACAACCGGATGACCACGGTCCCCGGGCTCTTCGCCGCCGGGGACGGGGTCGGGGCGTCCGCCCACAAGTTCTCCTCGGGCTCCTACACCGAGGGACGGTTGGCGGCCAAGGCGGCGATGGCCTTCATCACCGACAATCCGGATCGCCCGAGCGTGGACGGGGAGCGGGTCAACGCCATCGTCGAGACGCTGTTCGAGCCCTACCGGGTCTTCGAGAGGTACCAGGGCAGTTCCACCAAGCCGGACATCAACCCCAACTACTTCTACCCCAAGCAGGGCCTCCTGCGACTGCAGAAGCTGATGGACGAATACGTGGCCGGGCTGGGCTCCAACTACATCACCAACGAGCCCACCCTGCGGCGCGGCCTGGAACTGCTGGAGAGCCTCAAGGAGGACATGGGCCGGGTGGCGGCCCGCGACCGCCACGAGCTGTTGCGGTGTTGGGAGCTGTGGGATCGGATCCGCGTCGCCGAGGCCCACGCGCGCCACATCCTCTACCGCGAGGAGACGCGCTGGCCCGGGTACTACTACCGTGGCGACTACCCCCACATCGACGACCAGAAGTGGAAGGTCTTCGTCAACTCCAGCTACCACGAGGACACCGGGGAGTGGACCATGGCGACCCATCCCCACCACTCGATCGTGGACTGAGATGGGGGCGACTGGCGAGGCCGGGGCATCGGAGAGCATCCTGGTGGTGGGTGGCGGGATCGCCGGGATGACCGCCGCCCTGGAGGCCGCCGAGGCGGGCGCGCAGGTTTACCTGGTGGAGAAGAATCCCCATCTGGGGGGGCGCGTGGCCCAACTGGCCCGCTACTTCCCCAAGCTCTGTCCTCCGGCCTGCGGCCTCGAGATCAACTTCCAGCGCCTCCGCGACAACCCCGACATCCGCCTCTTCACCATGGCCGAGGTGGAGGATCTCCGGGGGGGGCCGGGCCACTATCAGGCCAGGATCCGCCGCCATCCTCGTTACGTCAACGAACGCTGCACCGCCTGCGGCGCCTGCAGCGAGGTCTGCCCGGTGGACCGCCCCAACCCCTTCGACTACGGCATGAGCACCGCCAAGACCATCTGCCTAAGCCACGAGATGGCCTTCCCCATGCGCTACGCCATCGATGATTCGACCTGCCTCTTCGACCAGTGTGGGAAGTGCGTCGAGGCCTGCCCCTACCAGGCCATCGACTTGCACATGGAGCCGGAGACAGTCGAGTTGGAGGTGGGAGCGGTGATCCTCGCCACCGGCTGGCAGCCGTACGACGCCTCCGCCATCGTCAACCTCGCGTTCGGTCACCACCCGGACGTGGTCACCAACGTGATGTTCGAACGGATGCTGGCCGAGAACGGCCCCACCGAAGGCCGCCTGCTGCGCCCCTCGGACGGCTCTCCGGTCAAGAGCGCGGCCTTCGTGCAATGCGCCGGCTCCCGCGACCGCCTGCACCTCGCCTACTGCTCCGGCATCTGCTGTCTGGCCTCGTTGAAGGAGGCCAGCCTCCTGCTCGAGCGCAACCCCGAGGCGCAGGCCCATGTCTTCCACATCGACCTGCGCACCCCAGGGACCTACCAGACCTTTGCCGCCCAAGTGCTCGACCATCCTGGGGTGCGGGCGGTCAAGGGCAAGGTGGCCGACATCGTGGCCGACCCCAAGAGCGGCCAGCTGGTGGTGGTCGCCGACGACATGGTGCAGGGCGGGATGGAGCGGGTCCCAGTGGACCTGGTGGTGCTGGCCACCGGCATGGTGCCCAGCCCAGGCCCGATGGGACCGCTGGGCGACGACGCCCGCGATGTCTTCGGCTTCTTCGACGAGGGCGCCGACGGGGGAGGGCTGTTCGCCGCGGGCTGCGCCCGGGCCCCCGTGGACGTGGCCACCTCGACCCTGGACGCCACCGCCGCCGCGATGCGGGCCCTGGACCTGGTCCGGGGGGTGAGGGCAGGAGCGTGAGCACAGGACAGCGGACCGGGGTCTACATCTGCCGGGGCTGCGGCATCGGGGAGAGCATGGACGTCGATGCTCTGGCCTCGCTCGCCGAGGCCCAGGACGGGGTCACGACGACTCGGAGCTCGCCCGCCTTCTGCCTGGAGGACGCCCGGCTGATCGCCGGGGATGCCGCCCAGGGACTCGATTCCGTGGTGGTCGCCGCCTGCTCCCAGCGGGTCAACCGCCAGGTGTTTCGCTTCGGCCCGCTCCCGGTGCGCCGGGTCAACCTGCGCGAACAGGTGGCCTGGAGCCACCCACCTCAGGAGGAGTCGACCCAGGAGCTGGCGGGGGATCTGCTGCGGATGGGGATAGCCGGCGCCCACTACACGAGTCCCCCCACGCCCTACCAGGAGGACCATGAGCGGTCGGTCCTGGTGGTGGGCGCGGGCCCGGCCGGCCTGAGCGCCGCCCTCGCCGCCGCGGACACCGGGTACCAGGTCACCCTGGTCGACCGGGAGCCCCAGGCGGGAGGTTTCCCGCGCCGCATCCACCGCGGCTACCCCACCTCGGCCTCGTCCCCGCTCCTGGACCTCGACCCCGAGGCGCTGGTGCAGCGGGTCGCCGCCCATCCCAACGTGACCCTGCTGACTTCCACCACCGTCACCCAGGTGTCGGGCCAGCCCGGGCGCTTCAAGGCGGCCCTGGACCAGGCCGGGCAGTTGAACCAGCTGGAGGTGGGCGCGGTGGTGCTCGCCACCGGCTTCGAGCCGGCTCCAGACGAGCACTTCGCGCGCTACGGGCTGGGGGAGCTCGCCGACGTGATCACCTCGGTCGGGATGGAGGATCTCGCCCGGCAGGGCGACATCCTCAGGCCCTCGACCGGCGCGCCGGCTCAGCGAGTGGTGATCCTGGCCTGCGATGGGCCCGAGGACGGCGCCAACCTCCCCTACCTGGGAAACGTCACCAGCATGGTGGCCCTGAAGCAGGCCATGTACGTGCATCAGCGCCAACCCCAAGCCACGGTTAGA